>CAZDDZ010000056.1:0-18036 GCA_964504285.1 uncultured Pseudoflavonifractor sp. | reverse complement strand
GATTTTTACACTATGTAATAGTCTACTGATAAAATACCTTTTGTAACACAAGAAAAGAGAAACCGTTTTCTTCCTTGTGCCATAAATCGGTCAATTAGTTTTTTTCTCTTAGAACAGGAAAGCAACAGCCCGCTTACGTTCGGGCACATGCGCCCCAAGCACAAAGTACTTCCATTTTATATGGCCGCAGCTGCAGCTATTCATTTTTTGTATCTATACTCGCTGTAATAATATTTTTTACATATAATTACAAATAAGGGATTTTGGTTTCATTTAGCGCTGTAATTTTTCACATCTATTCCATTTTGTAACCAATTGACAAGTCATAGAGTTCATTCTTGGAAAGCCCGGTTATTTCGGCCGCCTTTCGGGCGGCATCCTTACGGGAAAGACCCTGCTCCCGATAGGTTTCCATTAATTTGACCCCATCCTCCGGGCTCATTCTGTCTTTCTCTTGCGGACAATCGCCCTCCAGAATTAGTACAAATTCCCCTTTGGGCGGGTTGGACGCATAGTGGGCGGCGGCCTCTTTCAGCGTTGTGCGGCGTACCTCCTCGTGCAGCTTTGTCAACTCTCTGCACAGGGAAATCCGTCTCTCATCGCCAAAGGCATCCCGCAAATCACAGAGGGTAGTGGCAAGCTTATGGGGTGCTTCGTAAAAAATCATGGTGCGCTGCTCCCCTGTCAACATTTGAAGGTGGGCGGCCCGGTTTTTTTTGTTCATAGGCAGAAAACCCTCAAAGGTAAAGCGGCCCGTAGGCAGGCCGGAGACAGCCAGCGCGCATACCAGAGCGCAGGGGCCTGGAATAGAAATCACCGTTACCCCGTTTTGGGCGCAGAGCGCCACCAGCTCCTCCCCGGGATCGGAAATAGCAGGTGTACCAGCATCGGTGACCAGGGCGCAGCTCTCACCGCCCAGCAGCCGCTCGAGAATGGCTCTGCCACCTGACTCGACATTGTGGCGATGGTAACTCACCATGGGCTTTTTCAGTTCCAGATGGTTAAGAATCTTCACAGACACACGGGTATCCTCGGCAGCGATAAAGTCCGCCTGTGCCAGGGTGTCCGCTATCCGCTTTGAAATATCCCCCAAATTCCCGATGGGGGTAGGCACCAGATAAAGTGTTCCGGGCATTTCACGCCCTCCTTACGGTTGGATTTGCAGGCCGGGTCTCCCCTGCCGCACGGCCTCTACCAGCACGGCATATGGGCTTTTACCGGGGCTTGACAGGAGCTTCATCCGCTTTGGCTCCAGTCCTGCCGCGCGCATCGCGCAAAATATATCGCAAAGCCGCTCCGGGCGGTGCACCAGCGCAAAACGCCCGCCGTTCTTAAGAATATAAGCCGCACTGCCGCAGAGCGCGGTCAAGGTACAGGTCCCCTCCATGCGTGTCTCTCCCCCGCTGACGCCGGAGCCCGCCCGGAAATACGGCGGGTTGGAGACTACCAAATCGCAGCACCCCGCCGGGGGCAGATTGGCCTTATGGGTCAGGTCGCCGGTGGTAATGATACCAGGCGAATTTTTCCGGGCCAGCTCGGCCGCATGGGGATCAAGCTCCACGCCGGAAACCTCCAGCGTCGGCTCACGCCCCAGCAGAAGCACCATCAGTGCCCCCGCTCCACACCCCAGGTCGCACACCCGCATATGGGGACGCAAGGTGCAGAACGCCGCCAGGGCCATGCTGTCCTGTCCCAAGGGGAAGCAGGCCTCGTCCCACACATAGCGATAAGTACCCAGCTGTTCGGTGTGTTCCATGGTGTCCTCCGGCAAAAAAGTTAGGAAAGCGCTGATTAAGAACCTGTGTTCATAGGCTTCATGGCCGAATTTTAGAGGTAAAATTGTCTCAGGCAAGACAAAAATCTGCTCCCGCCGGACTGTGCAGCACCCAGAGCCTGATTTTCAGTAGCCGAAAAGGCAGACGACGAAGCCTTACTTGCCGTAAGGCGAGGAGAATAACGAACCAAGACCCGGGAAATCACGCTTTAGGATTCCGGTTTTACAAAGTGCGCCAGTGGGTCCAATGGCTCCCACAGCATCATTTTGCCCGCTCGGCGGGTTTGGTTCATGTCAATAAGCCGCTGATTGCTGCTGCCCCGAAATCTGGCCCCGTAAGACTTGAGGTCCATTACAAAGGGGCCGTCCACCAGCACGTCTACTTCGGCCAGCAGTTCCATTTGTTCCGGCTCCGCCCGTTCCAGCAGCGTTTCATAATTATACCCTGTGTATGCCCACACATCAAGACCCTTCTTATGGGCCAGCCGGGCCAGCCGGGCGCACTCGGCCCCCTGAAGAAAGGGTTCTCCCCCGGAGAGGGTCAGCCCGCTGATAAGTGGGTTACGCCCCAACTCGTCTGCCAGACTCTCCACGCTGACCTCTCGGCCGCCGTCAATGCTGTGGGTTCCGGGGTTATGGCAGCCGGGGCAGTTGTGGGGACAGCCCTGGGTAAAGACGGTAAAGCGCAGACCCGGACCGTCCACAATAGAGTCGGAAATTGTATTTGCAATTCTCATAATATCCTCTTTCAGCGCGTATCTGAAAAGTGGCGGAATACACAGAAACGCAGGATTTTTTTGTCAGGCAAGCTTATGGGGGGTGATACTTTTCAGATACGCGCTAATCAGATATAAAAGTAAAAAGTGAAAAAGCTACCGTCACAATAGGACTTCCGCGCATTGTCCTTCTGTAACCCAGCCTTTTCACTTTTCATTTTTCACTTATACCGAGTGCTTCACTCGGTCTCGCTCCTCGGCGCGCTTGCCGTTATTAAAGCGGTCAAGGGTGCCCACCAGGTAGCCGGTAATGCGGCGAATCCGCTCAAAGGGCACGCCGTCAGCCTCAGTGCGGCCGCAGCCGGGGCACTGGTCGCCGATAATGCCCGAAAAACCGCAGATGGGGTCGCGGTCTACCGGGTGGTTCACCGAGCCATAGCCGATACCCTGCTCCCTCATGCAACGGATGACCTTCTCAAAAGCCTCCAGGTTTTCGGTAGGATCACCGTCCATCTCGATATAGCTGATGTGACCGGCGTTAGTAAGGGCATGGTAGGGCGCTTCAATCTTAATTTTTTCAAAGGCCGAAATGGGGTAGTACACCGGCACATGGAAGGAGTTGGTGTAATAGTCCCGGTCAGTCACGCCCTCAATAACTCCAAAGCGAGCCTTGTCCAGCTTGACAAAACGACCGGAAAGTCCCTCGGCAGGGGTAGCCAGCAGAGAGAAGTTCAGCCCCCGTTTCTTGCTCTCCTCATCCATGCGCACACGCATGTGGCTGATAATCTCCTTACCCAGAATACGGGCCTTCTCGCTCTCGCCGTGGTGTGCGCCGATAAGACACTTGAGTGTCTCGGCCAGCCCGATAAAGCCCACGGACAGCGTGCCGTGCTTCAAGACCTCCCGTACCTCGTCATCCCAGTCCAGCTTTTCGCTGTCAATCCAGACCCCCTGCCCCATAAGGAAGGGATAATTGCGCACGTGCTTACGGCATTGAATTTCAAACCGCTCCAGGAGCTGATCCACGCAGAGATCCAGCTTGCGGTCAAGGCTCTCCAGGAACACATCCATGTCGCCCTTGGCCTTGATGGCCAGACGGGGCAGATTAATGGTGGTAAAGGACAGATTGCCGCGGCCGCTGCAAATCTCACGGGTGGGATCATAGGTGTTGGCAACCACCCGGGTACGGCAGCCCATGTAGGCAATCTCAGTCTCGGGCTGGCCGGGCTTATAGTATTGGAGGTTAAAGGGCGCGTCGATGAAGGAAAAGTTGGGGAACAGCCGCTTGGCCGAGCAGCGGATGGCTAACTGGAACAGGTCGTAGTTCGGGTCGCCGGGGTTATAGTTAATGCCCTCTTTCACCCTGAAAATCTGGATGGGGAAAATGGGAGTCTCACCGTTACCCAGGCCGGACTCGGTGGAGAGAAGAATATTTTTCATAACCATGCGGCCCTCGGGGGTGGTATCGCAGCCGTAGTTAATCGAGCTGAAGGGCGTCTGCGCTCCGGCGCGGGAATGCATGGTGTTGAGGTTGTGTATAAGGGCCTCCATGGCCTGATAGGTGGCGCGGTCAGTCTCCTTCACGGCACGGTAGTGGGCAAACTTCTGGGACTTGGCAATTTCCTCCTCGGTACCGTATTTGCCAGTCAGCCGCCCCAGCTCCTCGGCAAAGTAGCTCTCGTCGCCCGCCAGCGTGGGCTTTAGCCCGGTCTCCTCACCGATGGCGGCGATAATGGCCTTGAGCTCGCTCTCCGGGTCCTCGTCTCCGCACAGGAGCATGAGGGCGCGGGCCAAATTCTGGCGATAAAGCTTAATGAAGGTCTTACCCACACCGTCAGCCATGCCGTAATCAAAGTTCATGACGCTCTGGCCGCCGTGCTGGTCATTCTGGTTGGACTGAACGGCAATACAGCACAGGGCGGCGTAGGAGGCGATGTCGTTTGGCTCCCGCAGCGTACCGTGGCCGGTGCAGAAGCCGCCCTGAAAGAGTTTTTTAATGTCGATCTGGCAGCAGGTAGTGGTCAGTGTGAGGAAGTCCAGGTCGTGGATATGAATGTCGCCCTCCCGATGGGCCTTGGCGTGATCGGGGTTCAGGACGAACATGTCGTAAAACTGCTTGGCACCCTCAGAGCCGAACTTAAGCATGGAGCCCATGGCGGTGTCGCCGTCAATGTTGGCGTTCTCCCGCTTAATGTCGGAGTCCTTGGCCGCCGAGAAGGTAATATCCTCATAAATCTTCATGAGACGGGTGTTCATCTCACGGGAGCGGCTGCGGTCAGAGCGGTAGAGAATATAGGCCTTGGCGGTCTGAATATAACCGTCGTCCATGAGAACTCGCTCTACCAAGTCCTGAATGTGCTCCACATCAGGCTGGGGATCTCCCTCCACCTCTAAAATGGACAGCACCTCATCGGCCAGTTTCCTGGCCGTATCTCCATACCCGGGCTTATAGGTGGCGTTAAATGCCTTGGTAATCGCCTCCACAATTTTGTCCTCGGCAAAGTCCACCAATCGTCCGTCTCTTTTTCTGATCTTCTGTACGATCATTTTTGTCGCTCCCTTTCGTTGGCCGCTAAGCAACACAAGCCATCTACCCGGCTCTCCTTGGCGCCCCGCATGACCTAATCCGCTGAAAAACGCCCCCTTGCGGGGGCGAAAGCACAAATTCAGCATACAACATATAGTATGCATTTTTTTATTAGCACATATATAGTACCTTATCTTGCACCATGCGTCAAGGCTTCCCGCATTTCGCAGCCGCTAAAGTTTCCTGTTGTTTTTTGGCTGAAATGCCTATAACCCCACAGAAAGTACACGTAACCCCCACCTTTTCCCCTCAAATGCAGGAAAACTGTGCTTGTCCGGACAGACATACATTTTTGCCAAAAATTCTATGATAACTTTGGCGGTTCTGCCACTGGTCAAGTCCCCCCAAGGGTTTCGACCCCATTGCGAAAAAGTAAGTTCGTGACAAACGCAATTGACAATGGTACAATGACTGCAAAGCAGACGACGAAGTATGGGGCGCGGCCATGCGCCTAAAAACCGAGGGTCATGATATAAAAGAGAAAAAAGAAGGGGGAATCGGTCGGTGAAATTGAAGGACAGCTTTCACCCTTATGCCCTGATTACCATCCTTTGCTGGTCTATGGCCTATGTATTTACCCGTCTGGCCGCCCCCTATCTCTCCCCCTATGCTATTGGCTTTCTGCGCATTGCTTCGGCAGCGGCGGTCTTGGCTGTGCTGGCCGTGCCGCTTAAGCTTAAGCTCCCCGCCCGGGCCGACCTGCCCTGGTTTATTTTGTCTGGAGCGGTAGGCTTTTTCGGGTACATCATTGCCTTTAACAAGGGGTGCGAGGTGCTTTCAGCCGCCACCAGCAGCGTTATCATTGCCACAACCCCTGTGATTACCGCTTTGCTGGCCCTCTTCATCTACAAAGAACGGCTGCGGGCTTATCAGTGGGCAGCCATTGCCGTGGAGTTTGTGGGGGTGGCGGTTCTCACCGTGATGGCCAGCGGAGTGTCGGTAAATACGGGCATTTTGTGGCTGGTGGGCGCGGCGGTGGTGCTTAGCATATACAATCTTCTCCAGCGTCGGCTGACCAAAACCTACTCTGCCGCCCAAGCCTCGGCATACAGTATTTTTATGGGAACTATTATGCTGGCGGTTTTTCTCCCTCACACCGTGGGCGAAGTACAAAACGCTCCGGCAAGCAGTATTTTTTATGTGGTAATTATGGGTATTTTGTGCACCGGCCTTGCCTATATTGCCTGGGCTAAAGCATTTGCTAAGGCAGCAAAAACCTCTCAGGTGAGCAACTACATGTTCCTTACCCCCTTTCTCACCAGCATTTTGGGAGTTATTATGGTGGGCGAGGTGCCCGATGGCGCTACTTTAGCCGGGGGCGCAATCATTTTGGCGGGTGTGGTGCTCTTTAACTTTGGGGGCGCAGTGTTTGGGCAAGCACGTTGCGGTGATGAAATTATGCATTCATGAAAGGCCCGCGCACGCCTTTCAATTGTTAAACATATAACAAATGCAAGCAAAATAAAGACTATAATTGTGCAAATCGCACAATTATAGTCTTTATTTTTGTTGCAAGACATAGTATACAAAATTGTATACAATCGTATATAATTTGTGTATCACGAAATCTTGCTTCTACACTAAGAGCCGAGGAGGTGCTATATGTCCACAGAGCAGCACCAGCCGGAGGAAACTGTTTACCAGTACATCCGACGGCAGATTATGGAGCGGCAACTTTTCCCTGGCAGCCGTATTACCGAGGAGCAGGTGGCGCACGACACCGGGGTAAGCCGTACCCCGATCCGGGCGGCACTAAAGCGATTGAGTTATGAGGGGCTGGTTACACTGCTTCCCTACAAAGGGGCTTTCGTGGCAAGGCCCACCTTTGAGGAGATGCGGGAGGCATACGAGTGCAAGCTCCTACTGGAGGCAGAAGCCGCAAGACGCGCCTGTGGAAACATTGGCGAAACCCAGCTTAGGCGGCTGGAAGCACTTCTGGCGGAGGAGCGCCGCACCCACGACGAGCAGGACCTGGCTGGCTTTATCCGTATCAATACAGAGTTTCATATGATTTTGGCCGTTGCCTCGGGAAACCGCTACTTTGAAAAATACATCTCCGAATTGGTGGCCAAATGTGATGTGTATCTGATTTTCTATGACAAGTTTGTTATGACCCCTGCCGAGGACTCGGCGGCCCTGGCAGAGCACCATGCCATTATAGAGGCACTGCGAAACGGTGACGCGGAGGGCTGCGCCCTGGCTATGGCGCGGCACAACCGGGTTACGCTGGATGAATTAAAGCTTAATCTGGGAAGCACCTAAACCATTATTGCCTGGCGCGGCTGCGCCCTTAAATTGTTCCGTGCGCATTTTCATAAGGCGGAGAATGAATGGTGCCCGATATAATAAAAGCAGACCTCACCCTGTGACAGCTTGGCGGCAGTGTCAGGGTGAAGTCTGTGGTGATTCCATGTGCCAGGAATCTTTTTTATTATACCTGTCACCTTCAGATAAATCAATTCCCAAACGGGAAAATTTACTTTTTGGAGGAAAACGGTATGAAAAAGGTTGATTTACTCTACTTGTCGCAGGAAGAAATCATGTCGCTGGGTATTGGCTGGGACAAAATCATTCAGTGTGTGGAGCACGCATGCAGCGAGCAGGCCAACGGCACGCTGGAGTGCCCCCCCAAGCGTGGTATCCATACCCGTGAGGATGCCTTTATCCATGAAATGCCGGTGTGGCTCAAAAAAATGGACGCCTGCGGTATTAAATGGGTTAGCGGCTACCCCAACAACTACAAGCAAAACCTGCCTCAAATTCTGGGCCTGCAAATCATGAATGACCCGGAGACCGGTGTTCCCACCTGTGTGATGGACTGCCGCTGGATTACCGCTGTACGTACCGCCGCCGCCACCGCCGTCACCGTAAAGCACTGTGCCCGCAAGGGAGCTTCTAAAATTGCCATTATCGGCGCCGGTGTGCAGGGACGGATGCACCTGCTGGCCATCAAGCAGGTGCTCCCCAGCCTGGAGGAGTGTAAGGTATTTGACGTGAAGGAAAACATGCTGGCCGACTACGCCGCCACCATGCCCGCCCGCAGCGGTTGCCGCGTCATTCCCTGTTCCACGGTAGAGGAGACCGTGCGCGATGTGGACATTATCATGACCTGCACCCAGAAGCTCCATCAGCCCATTATCCCTGCGGAGGCACTGAAGCCTGGTATGCTGGGCGGCGGTCTGGAGGCAGGACGTGCCTGGCCCGCCGAGCTGCTTCACGGGGTAGATAAGGTCATTACCGACGACCTGGAGCAAACCCTTTCCTACGGCACCACCGGCGCCTTTGCCGGCGGGCTGCCTGAATTTTACTGTCAACTGGGCGACATGATCGACGGGAGAAAGCCCGGCCGTGAAAACGACAGTGAGCGAATTCTTGCCTTTAACATCGGCTTTGCCGCCGAGGATATTGCCCTGGGCCAGTATATCTACGAGTTGGCTCGTGAGCGCGGCGTAGGCACTGTGCTGCCCTTAATGGAAGAGGAGCTTTAATGACGCACGTAGTGACGTGGGAAAGGAATCATAACTATGTCTGAAAAAAAGAGCGCCAGAACTCCCAGAAAAGTTACCTTTTTGGAAGCGGTCATTTTACTGCTGCTCATTGTCGGCATTATGATATGGACAGCCCTAATCGGCAAAGTTCCCACCGCCATGGGTGTGCTCTACTGCGCCATCCTCTGCGCCGGCTACGGGGTAATACTGGGCCACAAATGGGATGACCTTTTTAAAAATGTACTTAACGTGGTGCAAACAGCCATGCCCGCTCTATTTTTCCTAATGCTGGTGGGCTTTGTCAGTGCGTCCTGGATTGCAAGCGGCACCATTCCTTACCTTATTTATTTAGGTCTGAAAATCATCCATCCCTCCATTTTCCTATTCGCGGCCTTCCTCCTGTGTGCCATTGCGGCACTGGTAACCGGCTCCAGCTGGGCCATCGTCTCCTCCCTGGGTCTCGCGCTGGGCGGCATTGCCACAGGGCTCGGTATCCCCCTGCCCATCGCGGCGGGCGCTATCGTCTCCGGCTGCTTCCTGGGTGACAAGTGGTCGCCCCTGTCCGACACTCCCAACCTTGCCGCCGCCGCCAACGGCCAAAATATTATCAAGCTCTTTACCAGCATGATTTCCACCTCCGGATTTGGCGCCCTGCTGGGCGGGGTGGGATTTCTCGTGGTAGGATTTCTACTCCCCCAGACGGGCAATGCGGATACCAGCGCGGTTACCGGCCTGATGAACGGCCTGTCGGCAAACTTTCACTTTTCTCCCCTGCTGCTGATTCCCATTATATTTGTCTTTGTCATGGCGGCGCTGAAGTTCCCGATTCTGCCCGTTCTGTCCATCGGCATCGGCATTGGCGTTGCGGAAGCTGTTGTTTTTCAGGGTGTGAGCTTTAAAGCCATGACCGGCATTCTCTGGAACGGCTATGTTTCCAAAAGCGGCGACGCGGTCATTGACTCCCTGCTCTCCCGAGGCGGTGCTATGTCCCTTGCCGGTCTGGTCATGCTGCTCTTTGCGGCCTTTACCTTTGCGGGTCTAATTGAAAAAATCGGTGTGCTGGACGCCATTATGGAAAAACTTCTGAAGGTGGTCAAGAGCACCGGCGCTCTGGTGACATGCACCCTCATCACCTCGGTAATTACCGTGTTCCTTAGCTCCAGCGTCTATGTTTCCCTTATTCTCAACGGCCGTATGTATGACAAGGCC
Organism: uncultured Pseudoflavonifractor sp.; assembly: GCA_964504285.1. Lineage (GTDB taxonomy): Bacteria > Bacillota > Clostridia > Oscillospirales > Oscillospiraceae > Pseudoflavonifractor. The sequence goes on along the minus strand of CAZDDZ010000056.1, from coordinate 8,262 downwards.
TATCGCAGCAAGGGGCTGGACATTGTTACCCTGGCCCGCACCACGCTGGAGGGCAGCGCCTTTTGGGGCGGCATGGTACCCTGGAGCGGCGGTGCGCTGCTGGTTATTTCCGCGCTGGGGGTAGAGCCATGGTCCTATATCCCCTGGGTATTTGCCTGCTGGGGCGCAATGCTGTTTACCGTGATATGGGGCTTTACAGGCAAATTTATGCCCAAGGCGCAATATGACGAAGACCTGAATCTGATTGAGGAAGGCGCAGACACAGCGGCGCAGCCAACGGCTTAATTCTTCATATCACTGCTGGAAAGGAAGCGTTATGCCGGAAAAAAGTGATTTTCAACGAATCCTTGGAACAAAGGACGTGCTGGCACTGGCTTTCGGGGCAGCCATTGGCTGGGGGTGGGTCGTGCTGGCCGGCGGCTGGCTTCTGGCTGCCGGCACGCTGGGCACTGTATTCGCTTTTCTACTGGGCGGCGTAGTCATTACCTTTGTAGGCCTTACCTACGCCGAACTTACCTCCGCGCTCCCTCAATGCGGCGGCGAGCACATTTTCAGTCTGCGGGCGCTGGGCTGGAACAGCTCCTTTGTATGCACCTGGGCTTTGATTTTAGGCTATGTGGGCGTAGTTGCCTTTGAGTCCTGTGCGCTTCCCAGCGTGGTGGAGTATATCCTTCCGGGCTTTTCCCAGTTTCCCCTCTACGAGGTAGCGGGCGAAACCGTGTTCGGCAGCTGGGTGGCGGTAGGAGTGTTCGGCTCGGTGCTGATTACGGTGATAAACTATGTTGGCGTAAAGCCGGCGGCCCGACTTCAGGGTCTGCTCGCCCTGGCGGTACTGCTAATTGGAGTGGCGCTGATTGGCGGCGCGGCGGTCAACGGAAACACGTCTAACGCCGAGCCCCTGCTGCGCAACGGCCTGCCTGGGGTGCTGTCGGTCACCGTTATGACCCCCTTCATGCTCCTGGGCTTCGACGTCATTCCCCAAGCAGCCGAAGAAATCGCTGTCCCGGCACGAAAGGTAGGCAGGCTCATTCTTTTGTCCATTGCCATGGCGGTAGCATGGTATATCTTAGTGTCTGTCTCTGTTTCCCTGGTGGTGCCGGATGACAAATTGGCTGCATCGTCGCTGGTCACTGCCGACGCTATGGCTTGGGCGTACGGCGGCAGCAGAACCGCAGCTAATATTCTGGTCATCGGCGGAATGGCCGGTATTCTCTCCAGCTGGAATGCCTTTTTTGTGGGCGGCAGCAGAACCATTTACGCCATGGCCCGCACCGGAATGCTGCCGGCCTTTTTAGGAACACTGCACCCCAAGTATAAAACCCCGGCCAACGCCTCGCTCTTAATTGGCATTCTTACCTGTCTGGCACCCTTTTTCGGTAAGCGGATGATGACTTGGCTTACCAATGCAGGCAGCTTTGCCGTCATTGTGGCCTATCTTCTGGTGGCTCTGTCCTTTCTGCGCCTACGCCAGAAGGAACCTGAATTGCCCAGGCCCTATCGCGTACGGCACTGGCGGCTAGTAGGCGGCGCCGCGGTGCTGTTTTCCGGACTGCTGCTGATACTTTACCTGCCCGGAATGCCCTCAGGCCTTGACTGGCCTCACGAGTGGGGTATCATCTTGCTGTGGAGCGCGCTGGGACTCCTGCTGCACAAAACAAATAAAAGACGCTAACGATGAACTGAGGTCACCCGGTGGGGTGACCTCAGTTCATCGTTAGCGTCTTTTCACATTAGAGCGTTTCAGTACATATCGCTGCCCTTCAAAAACGATCTAATTTCCCGGCAGGTCGGCATCCACCATAATATTATCGGTGCCGTGCTGCTCAAATTCAGCGATATAGGCTTCAATACGCTTGGCAAGCTCATCAAAGTTCGTGTCGTCAATGGGCGGGTCATCCATGTCCCGGCGCGCCAGGTCCTCTGCCAGAATATCAAAGAAAATATTGTTCTCATACTCCATAATAGCCTCGTGTATGCCGCCGTCCACAAATGCCTTGGAGGGAACGATTTCTCCCTGCCAGACCTCGGCCAGCTTCCCCATGCCCAGTCCTGCAGCCTTCGAGAATGCAAGGCTTTCTACCTCGTCATAGTCGGCAAAGCGGTCGTCGCCCCGGGTCGCATTTAAAACCCAGTTGCCGATATAAATTAAATCCAGTAATCTGCGGTATTGCTTTGGTGTTAATTCAAGTTGCATAGATAAGCCTCCTCGCTATCGTGACATTACATCGGTGGTATTGGTATTATACGATATTATAAAGAAAAGTCAAACAGTCGGCAGGTAAATTCATAGAAATTTTCCCTTGTGTTCTACTGCTCTTTCGCATATGATTATAAGGACTGTAAGGGGGGTCTTAGCGCAAAAGAAATTCACGCTAAGACTCTCAGGGCGATGTGCAAGACGATTTGTTCGCGTTAACACCCACTACCGCCTATATGCACAAAATTATCTTATCATTCCTCTGCTTCGCATGGTAAGGTGCGCCCGCTTTGATACCAATTTGTGCCGATGCGAAGCGGCGGAATGGATGATTTTTATGGACAGACGTCCCATTGGCGTGTTTGACTCGGGCTTGGGCGGACTGACCGCCGTGCGGGAGCTCATGCGTCTGCTCCCGGCGGAGGATATTGTCTACTTCGGTGATACCGGACGGGTGCCTTACGGCAGCCGTTCCCGGGACACCATTATTAAATATGCTCGGCAGGACGTAGCCTTTCTGCGCACCTTTGATTTAAAGGCCATTGTCATTGCCTGCGGCACTGTTTCCACAACCGCGCTGGAAATTCTGGCGGCGGAAAACCCCATTCCCGTTCTGGGCGTAGTGGCTCCCGCCGCGCAAGAGGCAGCGCAAGCTACCCAAAACGGCCGGGTGGGTCTTATCGGCACACAGGCCACCATTCGGGCCGGAGCCTATGAGCGCAAGGTGGCTGCCTTGCGCCCCGGTACAACGGTTACATCTCTGGCCTGCCCTCTCTTTGTACCGCTGGTGGAAAACGGCCGGTTTCGACCCGGTGATATGGTGGTGGAGTCCGTGGTGGCCGAGTATTTGGAACCGATGAAAGCCGCCGGGGTAGATACGCTGGTGCTGGGCTGTACGCATTACCCCCTCCTTACCGATGTTATCCGCAATTACATGGGACGAGAGGTCAGGCTGGTGAATTCCGGCGCCGCCGGCGCCCGCCAGGTGGCCGCCCTTCTGACGGAAACCGACAGTCTTTCCGATAAAACCAAAGATGGCACCCGCCGCTACTTCGTCAGCGACAGCGTGGATGGCTTTTCTAACCTTGCCACCATTTTTTTAGGCGAGGATGTACATGGAGACGTAACCCAGGTAGATATTACCGAAGTGCAAGCGTAGGCGCATAGGGGAGGTAAGACGGCATGGAGACGAAAAAACAGGTTGGGCGTCCCCCGCAAGCCCAACGGCATTTTTCGCGCAATGACGGCTTATCGACCCGGCCATGCGCCCAACGCGAGCATGACACCGAAGTGCCGCGCCGTCGAGCAGGGGCGCTTGGACTGGAGCGACGGGCAAAGCCCAGGTTCCACCGTCTCACGAAAGGCGGTGCCGGGTTTGCCCGGAGTCGGAGGGAAAGCGTCCCGCCCGCGAGACGTGCAAGGCGTGCCACAGAAGCGCTCCCGTAGGCGCATAGGGGAGCTAACGACAGAGCGGAGCAAAAAAGTGCAGGGCAACTGACCTTTGTTTTTCTTCTACGATTGTCTCTATCTCATCGCTATCTTGTCATGCCTTCGGCGACCTACTTTCCTGCGGAGGAAAGTAGGCAAAGTCCACCGGGGTTCCGACCCCGGCCCCCTTGGGCTTTATGTTGGGGCACAAGGCCCCCCAGAAACGCAAACCTTTCGTCTATACGCCTATTGAAAGCCTGGCTCGTTGAACCGCCGCGCGGTGCCGTCGAGCAGGGGCGCTTGGACCGGAGTGATGGGCAAAGCCCAGGACACCAAAGCGCTCAGGCCGGGGAGATTATGGGGTTTACAATCCACTGGTGATAGTATATAATACCTTCATTTCGGAAAACTAGGGGTTTTATCATGGATAAAAGCGTAATTATCTCTATTAAAGGGAAGCAGTCCTTTGAGGACGTAGAAGATGAGACCATCGAGCTGGTCACCGAAGGCAGTCTTGCCAAGGAGGGCGAGGGGGAATATACCCTCACCTACCAGGAAAGCGAGTTGACGGGGCTGGAGGGAACGCTGACCACCTTCCAGATCGAGCAGGGGCGAATTACCCTCATGCGCATCGGCGAGGTCAACTCCCAAATGGTTTTTGAGGAAGGTCGGCGGCACCTCTCCATGTACGACACCCCTTACGGGGCGCTCTCCATCGGCGTGAATACCCGCAAAATGCGCTCCTCTCTGGGCGATTGCGGCGGGGACATTGAAATTGACTATGCCCTTGAAATTGACCACGCGGTGGCGGGCATGAATTTGTTTCAAATCAGTGTGCGGGAAAAAGGGCCGCAGCTAAAGCAGTAGGGGTAACGTCCCCGGTCCCCCCACCTTAGCCTGATCAGGCTATACCAACGAAAGGGTGAGATACCATGTCTAATATGATACAGGCGGCCAAGGAGCAGGTAAGTGCTCTGACTGCCGCAGCCTATGAAAAAGCCGCTGCCGCGGGACTCCTGCCCGCCGGAGCAGAAGTCAAGGCCAGCGTAGAAATTCCCAAGGATACCAGCCACGGCGACTATGCCTCCTCCTTCGCCATGGCGGGAGCAAAGGCCCTGCGCCAGAATCCCCGTGTAGTGGCTCAAACCATTGTAGACCATCTGGACCTGTCCGGTTCCTACTTCGATCGAGTCGAAATTGCCGGGCCCGGCTTCCTTAACTTTACCTTGGGCGCCAAGTGGTTTGGCGAGGTAATTGCCGACATCGAGCGCGAGGGTATAACCTACGGCGGCAGCGACGAGGGCAAGGGTGAGCGCATCATGGTAGAGTTTGTCTCTGCCAACCCCACCGGCCCCATGCACATGGGCAACGCCCGCGGCGGCGTGCTGGGCGACAGTCTGGCCAATGTCCTTCAGCGGGTGGGCTACGATACCTGGAAGGAATTTTACGTTAACGACGCAGGCAATCAAATTCACAAATTTGCCGTATCCATCAACGCCCGGTATATGCAGCTTCTGTTAGGAGAGGAGAACGTTCCCTTCCCCGAGGACGGCTACCACGGCGACGACATCCGCGCCCTGGCGCAAGCCTTTTATGAGGTGAACGGCGCAGGCTATCAGGATAAGCCCGAGGAGGAGCGGCTGGACGCACTGGCTAAATTCGGCCTGGAGCGGAATATTCCTAAAATGCAGGAGGATTTGGGCCGATACAAAATTGTCTACGATCAGTGGTTTTACGAGTCCGAGCTCCATAGCAGCGGCTGCGTAGCCGAGACGGTGGATATGCTCGTCGCCAAGGGCTGGACCTACGAGAAGGACGATGCCCTGTGGCTGGACACTACCCGTCTTCTCAAGGAGAAGTTTATGCGGGAGGGCAAAACTCAGGAGCAGGTGGACAAGCTGGACTTGAAGGACGACGTGCTCCGCCGGGGCAACGGCTTCTACACCTACTTTGCCGCCGATATTGCCTACCACCGCAACAAGCTGGAGGAGCGCGGGTTCCACAAGGCCATTAACATTTGGGGCGCGGATCACCACGGCCATGTGGCGCGGCTCCAGGCCGCGCTGGACGGGCTGGGGCTGGACGGCTCCCACCGGCTGGTCATCGTGCTTATGCAGCTGGTAAACCTTCTCCAGGACGGCAAGCCCGTACGCATGAGCAAGCGTTCGGGCAAGGCCATCGCCCTCCACGACCTGCTGGACGAAATCAATGTGGACGCGGCTCGGTACTTCTTTAACTCCCGTGCCTCCACCAGCCCCCTGGACTTTGACCTGGATCTGGCCGTCCGCCAGGACAGCGAGAACCCGGTTTACTACGTGCAGTATGCCCACGCCCGCATTTGCTCCCTCATCTCCCGCATGGCGGAGGAGGGTGTTGCAGTGCCCACTGCCGCCGCTGTGGATGCTTCCATTATGACCACCCCCGAGGAGCTCTCCCTCATCAAGACCCTGGCCAAGCTCCCCGAGGAACTGCGTCTGGCCGCCCGGGACTACGATCCCAGCCACGTAAACCGCTACTTGGTTGATTTGGCCGGCGACTTCCACCGGTTCTACAATGCCTGCCGCATTCGGGAGGAAGCACCCGCGCTTCAGATTGCCCGGCTCAAGCTGGCCGATACCGTGCGCAGCGTCATTGCCAACTGTCTTGGCATCCTGGGGGTCTCCGCCCCTGAGAAGATGTAATCTCAGTATAGCCGCCATAGTCGTTTTCTTGTGTGATAAAAGTTGACAAGAAATCACATGCTATGCTATACTACTAGCCTACACCTTAAATACGATAAGAAGGACGGGGAGTACGCTCCCCGTCTTTTTGTTGCGTAACGAGAAATTGAGAATTGAGGCAGTTCATGACAGAAGTACGTTTTACAGACCTAGCACTAGACCCCCGCATGGAAAAGGCCGTGGAGGCCATGGGCTTTGAGACGGCAACCACCGTTCAGGCTCAGTCCATCCCCTTAATCCGCACCGGTGTGGACGTGATCGCCCGCTCCCAGACCGGCACGGGTAAAACCGTAGCCTTCGGTATTCCCGCCCTGGAGGCCATTGACACCGACGAGGAGAAGCCCACCATTCAGGTGCTTATCCTCTGCCCCACCCGAGAGCTTGCCCAGCAGGCGGGCGAGGAACTTAAAAAGCTGGCCAAATTTCTCCCCGGCATTCACCCGGTAGAGGTCTACGGCGGCGCCGACATGGAGCGGCAGCTCATTCGTCTGCGCCGTGCAAACATCGTGGTGGGCACTCCCGGCCGTGTGATGGACCACATGCGCCGCAAGAGCATGAAGCTGGGCAATCTTAAAATGATTGTACTGGACGAGGCCGACGAGATGCTCAAAATGGGATTTAAAGAGGACATTGAAACCATTTTGACCGACACTCCCGACACCCGCCAGACCGTCCTCTTTTCGGCCACCATGCCCCCCGCCATTCTGGCGCTGACCGGTCAGTTCCAGAAGGACCCCCAGATGATTGAGGTCAATAAGAGCCAGGTGACCATCACCAACATTGACCAGAGCTTTGTGGAGGTGCCCACCGCTCAAAAGGCGGACGCACTGGAGGTGCTCCTGCGCTACCACAGCCCCAACCGGGCCATTGTTTTTTGCAACACCAAGCGCCTGGTGGACGAGCTGCAAGGCCGGCTGGACAGCAGGGGTTTTGCCGCGGAGAGCATCCACGGCGACCTGAAGCAGTCCCAGCGCACCGCTGTGATGAACGCCTTTAAGGCAGGCAAAATCTCCATTCTTCTGGCCACCGACGTGGCGGCGCGCGGCATTGACGTGAGCGACATTGACTATGTGTTTAACTACGATATTCCCCTCAAAACCGAGCACTACGTCCACCGCATCGGCCGCACCGGCCGGGCAGGCAAGTCGGGCAGCGCCATCACCCTCTGCTGCGGCAAGCGTCAGGTGAGCCTGATGCGGGGTGTGGCCCGCGAGGTGAAATCGGACATCCGACAGGATACTCTGCCCACCGCCGCGGACATTCTAAGCCGTGAGCGCCAGCGGAATCTGGAACTGGTAGAGACCGCCCTCCAGGGCGAGACCCCCGACCGCTACGCAGCCATGGTAGCCGAGCTGACAGGGCGCGGCTACACCGCCGAAAGCCTTGCTGCCGCCCTTCTATGGCTCCACTTCCCCGAGAGCGGAGATATTCCCAAGGTAGAGGCTGCGCCCCGCCGCCCCTTTGAGGACGCACGCACCGGCAAGCTCAAGGGCGGTAAAGGAAAACCCAACGCTCCCGTGGTCTATGCCGACATCCTCATCGACATCGGCTCAGCAAATCGGGTGGCGCCCAACCATCTGGTGGGCGCGATTACCGAGCGGACCGGCCTTTCGGGCAAGGAGATCGGCAAAATCGACATTTATCCCGAGCAGTCGGTGGTGGGGATTCCCGCCGGGCGTATTGCCGACGTGCTGGAGGCCATGCAGGGCTGTAAAATCTGCGGCAAGCCCACCCGCTCCAGCCGTCTTGTGGAGTTCGACGATAGGCGCTCCAAGCCCCGCCGCGGTTCCAAAGAAAACTTTTTTGCCAAGCCCCGCCCCAAAAAGCGGCCCGGCGACCCGGTGCGCAAGCGCAAAAAAGATGATTGATTATGAAATACCACGCAAACCTGCTTGAGTAAAAAAGGGGTCCGTATGC
>CAZDDZ010000055.1:9302-18734 GCA_964504285.1 uncultured Pseudoflavonifractor sp. | reverse complement strand
TGCTCTTTATGCAAATGCGGTTCGCAAACCGCATTTGTTCAGTGGACATTATATATAATAGGGTCTTGAAAGGCGCCAGAAGATATGGGCGCACCTAAAGGGGAAAAACACCGGACCTTCACGCAGGAAGAAAAGCTCAAGTACATCGAGTAAAATTTTGAAGCACATGAATCTCAGCTTTAATACGCATTATTAAGCGGCATCAATTACAGTTACTTTCGCAGAGGGTTTGCCCCACACAGGAACCTCTGTGGCAACTGGTATGCAGCATTACATACCAGTAAGACATTGGATGAAATGGGACAGTTTCACCTTCGTATGGCAAAATCGATTGAATCTTTGAACGGCTGGATGAACGCCGAACTGATATTGGACTTTGAAATTTCTAAGGCTCCTAACCCCAAAAAGGTCTTGGATTACTGTGTCAACCACTGCAATTTCCTGGGTTTTTCGGCTGTTTTAAATTACAAAACCCCAATCCAGTACAAGACTGAATTGGGGTTTTAAGACTTTGCTTTTTTATTTACTCTCCCACAGAATCGTCGGTAAGGGCGGTAAACTGGGCGTAGGTCAGGTCGCAGTGGTAAAAGAGCTGATAGTAGCGGGAGATCTCGGTGTAGAGGTCATAGTCCACATAGTCGGGGTAGAGCAGCGTGCCAAGCCAGAGCATTCCTGCATAGCGGTTAACCGAGGGGGGGAAGCCCATCCAGTTATAGGGGCCAAAGGGCACCTGATAAAACTTACCATTCTGAATGGCGGAGAGCTCCTGCCATGCAGGATCGCCCTTTACATCGGCGTACACACTGCCGGGTGCGAAAAGAATTACCTCAGGGTTCCATAGAATCAGCTGCTCCATGTCCACCTCGTTGCCGGTGCCCTTGGAGGAAACCTCGTCCAACACTGCGGCATTGTCGGTCATGAGATCCAGCACCTCGGCGTGGTAAGCGGTTTTAGCCACTACGTTGGTGCCCTTATCGCCCAGACAGTAGATGACGCTTACCTTATTATCCCCCACCTTTTCCATAAGCGAGAGGGTCCCTGCGTAGACCTCCTCACAGTAGGTGGCAAGGGTCTCTGCCTTCTCCTCTAAGCCTAGGATCTTACCCAGCGTACGGTAAGCCTCCCCCATGGTGGCGGTAGCCGCGTCAATGTGGACGGCGGGGATGCCGGTCTGGGTCGTAATAGCGTCCATGTCCTCCACCACGGTCTTTTTGGGCTCACCAATGTCAATAATCAGCTGGGGGCCTGCGGCGGCAAGGCTCTCCAGATTCATTTCGCCCGCGCTGGTTCCGTAAATTTGGCCCAGAACAGGGAGGTTATAGTAGTTCGTGTCAATGTACTGCTCGGTCTCTTTGGACCATTTGCTGGCCAGCGCCACCATGCGGTCGGGCGCCAGGGCAAAGAGCACCATCTGTGCCAGAGGGCCGGAGGGAACAATGGCGGTAATGTCTGCGGGGATCTCCACCGTGCGCCCGGCGGAATCGGTGAAGGAGACGGTCTCCGGGGACGGGGTGGGGCTGGGACTGGGTGATTCGGACACAGTAGGGGTAGGAGTGGGAGTAGGCTCGGCAGGTTTGGGAGTACAGGCGCTTATGGAAAGGGCCATCGCCAGTGCAAGGACAAGAGCGGTCAGTTTTTTCATCTCAGTTCCTCCTTATATTTTGATTGAAAGGTCGGCAGCCTCCGGGTATCTCGCCGACACTCTAATCCTCTTTTAAAATCGCCGCTGGAATGCAGACGCGAATTTGGTCGTTTCGCAGGCTTTCCACCTCAACATCCACGCCGTAGAGCTCTTTCATCAATTCCTGGGTGAGCACCTGACCGGGTGGGCCCGCCGCCAATACTTTTCCGCCCTTCATGGCCAGAATTTCATGGGAAAACAGGTACGACTGCTCGGGGTTATGGGTGGACTGAAGAATCGTATACCCCTCCTCAGCCAGGGCACGAATACGGGTGAGCACCCGCACCTGATTGCCGTAGTCTAAATTGGCGGTGGGCTCGTCCATGAGGAGTACGGTTGACTGCTGGGCCAGCGCGCGGGCAATAAGCACCATCTGCCGCTCCCCCCCCGAGAGGTGGGTATACGGTCTAGCGGCCAGATGAGCGATACCCATGTGCTCCAGCGCACGGGTGGCCATCTCTTCCTGTGCCCGTCCCGGCGTCGCCAGGGGGCGGGCACGCACCGAAGTGCCCATGAGCACCATGTCGTGAACGGTATAGCTAAAGGCGGGATAGCTGGATTGGGGGATATAGGCAACCCGCTTGGCCAGCTCCCGGGCAGCCAGGCTCTTGCCGTCCATTCCATCCACCAGAATCTGCCCCTGGTATCCCTTTAATAGTCCCAGAATGCAGCGAAACAGGGTGCTTTTCCCTACGCCGTTTGGTCCCAGCACCGATAAAAGCCGACCCTTGGGGGCAGTAAAAGACACCCGATCCAGCACCTGCCTGCCGCCGTAAGAAAAGGAGAGCTCTTTCACTTCAATACTCATGCGCTGTCTCCCCCCTTCGTCATCAAGTAGAGGAAGAAGGGGGCGCCCACCACAGCGGTAAGGATGCCCAGCGGTATTTCGGTGGTCAGTAGGTTTCTTGAAATATTGTCCACCACCAACAGGAAGATGGCCCCCAATATCATGGAGGCGGGAACTAAATAGCGGTAATTGCTGCCCACCAGCTTACGGGCCAGGTGGGGCACCACCAGACCGATCCAGCTGATGACACCCGCCACTGCCACGCTGGCGGCGGTGAGGAGTGTGGCGCAGAGGAGCACCGCGATGCGGACCGCCCGGGCATTAATTCCCATGGCTCTGGCCTCGTCCTCACCCAGGGTGAGCACACCGAGCTGCCAGCGCAGGAGCAGCAGCACCGCCACGCCAATCAGAATGGGCCAAAAGACAAAGGCCACAGTCTGCCCGGTAGCGCCCTTGATGCTGCCCATGAGCCAGTAGGTAATGTTAGGCAGCTGGTCGTTGGGGTCTGCCACCAGCTTAATGTACGAGGTACCCGCCTCAAAGAGGGAGGAGACAATAATGCCCGCTAAAATCAGGTTTACCACCCGTTTGCCTCTGGCGTGGGCGCTAGCTGCCATAACCAGCGCCATGGAGCCAATTCCGGCGGCGAAAGCCACTGCCATTGTGAGGCGGCTGCCCAAACCCAGCAGAATGGCCAGCGCCGCCCCAAAGGCCGCGCCCTTGGACGCACCCAGAATGTCAGGGGACGCCATGGGGTTTTGAAACACACCCTGGTAGGCGCATCCCGCCGCCGACAGGGCACACCCCACCAGACAGGCCATGGCCACCCGGGGCAGACGAATGTTAAAGAGCACGGTTTCCATGGTATTCGTCCAGAATGGCTCTATGGGGATAATGCGGGAGAGGAGAATCCCTCCCAATTCCTTTAACGGCACCGGATAGCGACCCAGTGTAAAGGACAGGGCGCAGAGTATCACCAGCACCACCAGCAGTAGGGCCATCATCAGCCTCTTTTTGCCGTTGGATTTCGTCAGGGCTTCCATGCAAGCCCTCCCTTCCCAAAAGAAAAATCCCCCGCCAAAAAGGCGGAGGACACAGCATTGCACCGGGGGAACCTCTACATCAATCCCGCCGCAGTCTTGGCGGATCTTTTTCGGCGGGACAGCACCCAAAAAACTTGAAATCCGTCAGAATTTCTGCGTTTTTTGACTTGCCTGCCAAAAAATTTCTCTCGCCATTCCCTACGATGGATTAATTAGAGCTTCCCTAGCCACATAAGCGGCAAGGGGCAAGGATTGACCTCTCCTTTTCAAACACGGAAGGCCCCGCTGTTTCCTGCGAGACCTAGGCCTCGCGCCATAGTCGGTTGACCTTAGGCGCTTCGGCTCGGAGATTCAGTTTGTAATTTTATCCCTGCGGGGTTATACTCAGAGCATACTGGATTTTAGCTCCCCTGTCAATCCTTTTGGAAAAAATTCGACTAGAGTGTTTCTGAAAAGTCGCTGTGTCCGGAATTTTGAACAAGAATTGTGCCAGGCAAGCCGTTTTTCCACAGAAATCCTGGGCGGATTTCAAGAAAAAACGGCGCGGCATGGCGAAATTTTTGTCAAAAGAACGGATGTATGGACTTTCAGAAAGGCTCTAAATGTGCTTTTAACCTGACCAGTATAACCGGCTTTTCCAGGCGCCATAGAAAGGAATGAACATTTTATGCATATCTTTCTCACCGGAGTCTCCGGCTGCGGCAAGAGCACAGTCATTGACAAGGTGTGCTCCGCCTGTTCATTGCCTGTGGGCGGCTTCCGCAGCGGCTTTGGTTCTGACCGTGAGCGCACCGTTCGCGCCCTTTATCTGTGGAAGGCGGGCGAATGCCCGCAATTGGACGAAGCCCATACGGTAGTCCGCTTCGATAACCGCGGCGCTGCGCCCCTGCCCCACCGATTTGACGCACTGGGTACGGCTGCGCTGGACTGTCCCGGCGCCGGGCTTATCCTTATGGACGAATGCGGACGGCTGGAGCGGGACGCTCTCCTGTTTCAGGCCGCGGTGCTAAGCACGCTGGACGGAGATACCCCCGTTCTGGGCGTTGTGCGCCACGGCCTGCCCGGCTGGACACAGGCCATTGCCGCCCACCCGAAGGTTGCAGTCATTGAGGTGAGCGAGGAAAACCGGGACGCTTTGCCGGAGCAATTGGTAAAAAGGCTCTTTGCACTATTTTAGCCTGTCTGTTGTAATCCTGACCCGCCCCAGAGCGTACTTTTCTGCGGCGTTGGCGCAAATTCACCCATCCGAACCGGGCTCGGATTATACTGATCAGGCTACGCAAACAGCCCTGTGGACAGATAGCGCTCTCCCGTGTCAGGCAGAACAGCAACAATGGTCTTGCCCGCAAACTCAGGCCGCTTGGAGAGCTCTACTGCGGCAGCTACTGCGGCTCCCGAGGAAATGCCGGCCAAAACACCCTCGGTTCGGGCCAGAGCCTTACCGGTGGCAAAAGCGTCGGCAGTGGTCACGGTGACAATTTCATCCACCACGGCTCTATCCAGCACGCCGGGCACAAAGCCTGCGCCAATGCCCTGTATCTTATGCGGACCCGGCTTGCCGCCGGAGAGGACGGGAGATTCGGTGGGCTCCACGGCAATCACCTTAACATTGGGGTTCTGCTCCTTAAGATAACGCCCCGCGCCGGTAACGGTGCCGCCGGTGCCTACTCCGGCCACCAAAACGTCCACCTTGCCGTCAGTGTCACGCCAAATCTCGGGGCCGGTGGTCTCATAGTGGGCCTTGGCATTGGCAGGGTTTCCAAACTGGTCGGGCTTCCATGCGTCAGGCAGACCGGCAAGGAGCTCCTCCGCCTTGGCAATGGCACCCTTCATCCCCTCGGGGCCGGGAGTGAGCACCAGCTCCGCGCCCAGCGCGGCAAGGAGATTGCGCCGCTCCACGCTCATGGTCTCCGGCATGGTAAGAATCACCTTATAGCCCTTGATGGCGGCCACATAGGCAAGACCCACGCCGGTGTTGCCGCTGGTGGGCTCTACGATCACAGTGCCGGGCTTGAGCACACCCCGCGCCTCCGCGTCGGCAATCATGTAGTAGGCCGCCCGATCCTTGGCGGAGGACAGGGGGTTAAAGCCCTCCATTTTAGCCAGAATTTGCCCACCGGGGGCAAAGCGCTCCAGAGCAAGGAGCGGTGTATTACCGATCAGGTCGGTTAGAGTATGAGCAATTTTCATAGTGCTTCCTCCAAATATTATTTTTAAAATCATATCACTTTGCTATGAATTTTGCAAGAACAAAATTCCCCGCCCTTTCGAGCGGGGAATCAGGCTGTCGACAAAGTCGCCAACCTGTGGCTCTTTTCGGCAAAATACCGAAAACAGTCACCTGCGGGCGGGTTCCTGCACGCGAAAGCGGGGGCTCCGCCCCCCTTTCACACTATCCCCCTACTCAAAAAATCGGGCCTTTTGACATCCATTTTAAAAATAGTAGTTTTCGACAAGCAGATTCCCCGCTCTTTCGAGCGGGGAATCTGCTTGTTTTTTAAAAGGCGGGAACCACGGCGGCGCCGTACTTCTCCTCCATGAATTTTTTGACTTCGCTGCTCTGGAGAGCCTTTACCAGGGCCTTCACACCCTCGCTCTCCTCGTTGCCCTCCTTGACGGCCAGCACATTGACATAGGTTTCGGCGGACTTGGAGGCATCCTCGAATACCAGTGCCTGGTCGGAGGTAAGTCCCGCGCCCAGAGCGTAGTTGCCGTTAATGACAGCCGCGCTCACATCCTGAAGGGCGGAGGGCAGAAGCTTAGCTTCCATCTCCACAATGTCGTAATTATGGGGGTTTTCGGCAATGTCCAGCTTGGTGGCGGTCAGACCCACGCCCTCCTTGAGCTTAATGAGGCCCTGGCTCTCCAAGAGCATCAGGGCACGGGCTTCGTTGGTGCCGTCGTCGGGCACTGCGATTTTGTCGCCATCCTTCAGGTCGGTAAGGGCTGCGGCCTGACCGGGGTAAATGGCAAAGGGCTCGTAGTGGATGCTGGCCACGCTTACCAGGTGGGTTTTGTGCTCGTCATTAAAGGTATTGAGGTAGGCAATGTGCTGGAAGTAGTTGGCGTCCAGGTCGCCCTCCTCCAGGGCGGTGTTGGGCAGAACGTAGTCATCAAACTCTACAATGTCCAGGGTAATACCATCCTTGGCCAGCAGCTCCTTGACTACCTCCAGCACCTCGGCATGGGGGGCGGGGCTGGCGCCCACCTTAATGGTAAGGGCAGAGGCGGAGGGGTTGGTACCGGCGTTACCGCCGGTGGGGGCGCAGCCGGACAGCAGACCCAGGGCCAGTGTGGCCGCAAGTGCGAGCGAGAACAGTTTTTTCATGGTTTCATTTCTCCTTTTCCAATTTGTACCCAATTTTGACAACAAAAAAACGCCCTTGAAATTAAATTCAAGGACGAAAGCTTACGCTTCGTGGTACCACCTTGCTTCACCCATTCCTCGCGGAAGGGGCCTTGTGGAGTACAAACATACTCCTGCGCTGTTACGGGCGCTCCCGTCATAGCCTTACGCTCTCGCGCTCGGTATGCGGCTCCGAGACCATGTTCGGCAAAGTCTGACCTACCCGTTTTCACCATTCCGGGCTCTCTGTGAGGTTTCGCTCCGCTTACTCTTCTCTTCACTGCCTTTTGCTGGGCGTGATTCAGTTTTCCTTTGGGTTGCGATTAGTTTACTACCCTGCTTTCAAAAAGTCAAGAGCGAATTTTAGAGCGCATCAGAAAAGTAGCGAAATGCACAAAGACAAGTTTATGGGCGTTTTAATACTTTTCAAATACGCTCTAAAAAAATATCTGCCGGGCAGCGTCAGGCAACGGACTTGACCGTTCCACCTTCTACCGCTCCCCCGTCTTGCAGGGGAGCGCAACTACCGCCGCCCTTTTCTCCTACTTGCGTTTTTTCCGCTGGGTGATGCGCTTATCCAGGCGCACCGCCAATCGGGTACCGATGGACTGAAATATCTGTACCATCACCACCAGCACAATGACCGCCACCCACAACACCAGCACCATGTTCCTGGTGTGCCCAAGGTTAAGCGCCATGCGGCCTACGCCGCCGCCGCCAATGGCGCCCGACATGGCACCGTAACTCAAAATGGTAATAAAGGCCGTGGTAAACGCGCCAATCAAGGCCGGGCGGCTCTCGGGCAGCATGACCTTGCAAATAATCTGCATGGGGGAGCAGCCCATGGCCTGGGCAGCCTCCACCACACCCCGATCCACCTCCCGCAGGGCTGACTCCACCAGCCGTGCCACAAAGGGGAAGGCCGCGATGGTGAGGGGTACAATGGTGGCGGGAGTACCAATGCTGCTGCCCAAAATCAGGCGAGAGAGCGGAAACACCACCACCATAAGAATGAGAAAGGGTACGCTGCGTAGCAGGTTCACAATGATGTTGAGCCCCTGCATGAGCACGCGGGGCAAGGGGCGCACGCCACCCGCCTCGCCGGTCACGAGGAGAACTCCCAGCGGAATTCCGATTATGTGGGCAAACAGAGTGGCCAGAACGGTGGAATAGATAGTCTCCCAAATGGCCAGGGGCAATCCCTCAGCCAGGTAGCCCAGCTGCTGGATGATTTTGGGGTCGCTCAAAAACTCAGCCATGGTAATCCTGCACCTCCTCCGCGCTCACGTCGGGCTGCGCCTTGATATAATTAAGTGCCTTTGTCGCCTCGGCGACATCCTCCGGCAGCCCCAGCAGCATACTGCCAAAAGCCTTTCCGTCAATATTGCGGGTGTCCGCCCCCAAAATGTTTACCTTGACGCCGCAGTCAATAGCAAGGCTGGCAATCAGCGGCTGATGAGATGATCCGCCGTTAAAAACCACACGGATGACCCGTGGGGCATTAAACTCCTCAATTTTCGCGTCCAGACCGTCGGGGTAGACCAGCTTGCGTCCCGCCTCGGTCTTGGGGTTTTGAAAAATATCGGCCACGGTACCGCTTTCGGCTACATGTCCACCGTCCAGGATGGCCACATGGGAGCAGATTTCCTCCACCACAGCCATCTCGTGGGTGATGACAATCACGGTCAGCCCCAGCCGCTTGTTGATGTCCTGAATAAGCCGCAAAATGCTGCGGGTAGTGGTGGGATCAAGGGCAGAGGTGGCCTCATCGCACAAAAGCACCTTAGGGTCGGAGGCCAGCGCCCGGGCAATTGCAATGCGCTGCTTCTGCCCGCCCGAGAGCTGTGCAGGGTATGCGTCGGCCTTGTCGGGCAGACCCACGATTTCCAGAAGCTCCAGCGCCCGCTGGCGGATTTGCGCCTTGGGCACCCCGGCGATCTCCATGGGAAAGCAGATATTATTCAGGCAGGTACGCTGCATGAGCAGATTAAACTGCTGAAAAATCATACTGATGGAGCGGCGCTTTTCCCGCAGCGCCGCGGGGGAGAGCTTCATCATGTCCTCCCCGTCAATAACCACCGCGCCCGAGGTAGGGCGCTCTAAGAGGTTGATGCACCGCACCAGGGTGGATTTACCCGCGCCGCTCATGCCCACAATGCCGAAAATATCCCCGTCGGCAATGGTCAGGCTCACATTTTCCAGGGCGTGAAAGGTTCCCTCCGCCGTGGGAAAGGTTTTTGTGAGATTTTGAAGTTCAATCATGGTGCAGTCCCGCTTTCTTAGTGCGTTTTTGAACATTCCACTATGGTTCAGAAACGCTTTCGTCATTCCGTATATTTTATGGCATAAAGCCGGAGCTGTCAAGGCGCAGAAATACGGCGCGGCAAGGCTGCCGCGCCGTATTTCTGCTTAGTTCTCACACCCACACCCGCAGCCGCCGCAGCAACCGTCACTGCCGCCGCCAGCCCCACGCGGCTTTCGCCGTCCAGGGACCCCGGGTTTTTTATCTGTCCGGGCAAAGTAAATTCGCCCGGACATCAAGATTTTGCCCCCCTAAAAAGGGGGGCAAAATGCT
>CAZDDZ010000055.1:0-9202 GCA_964504285.1 uncultured Pseudoflavonifractor sp. | reverse complement strand
TGTGACGCGCCATCCGGCGCGGGCATCGTAGGCATCGGCCGGTGCTTTCTTTAGTGCTCACACCCACAGCCGCCGCAGCAACCGTCACTGCCGCCGCCAGCCCCACGCGGCTTTCGCCGCCCGGGGACCCCGGGTTTTTTATCTGTCCGGGCAAAGTAAATTCGCTCGGACATCAAGATTTTGCCCCCCTAAAAAGGGGGGCAAAATGCTTGTGACGCGCCATCCGGCGCGGGCATCGTAGGCATCGGCCGGTGCTTTCTTTAGTTCTCACACCCACACCCGCAGCCGCCGCAGCAACCGTCACAGCCGCCGCCTACGATGGGGGTGGGATCAATGCCCTGCTTCACATAGTAGTCGGAAATGGCGGCCTTAATAGCCTCCTCGGCCAGAACCGAACAGTGGAGCTTCTGGGGGGGCAGGCCGTCCAGCGCTTCGGCTACGGCGGCATTGGTAAGCCTCAGCGCCTGTCCGATGGTCTTTCCCTTGACCATTTCGGTGGCCATGCTGCTGGTTGCAACCGCCGCCCCGCAGCCAAAGGTCTTAAACTTTACATCGGTGATCACATCATTTTCAATCTTCATGGTCATTTTCATAATATCGCCGCACTTATGGTTACCCACCTGACCCTCGGCGTCCGGATTTTCTATCTCACCCACATTACGTGGATTGGAAAAGTGGTCCATTACTTTTTCAGAGTACATTTTTTATTCCTCCCAAATTGGGGACATTGCCCTCAGTTTTTTAATTACTTCCGGTATTACTTCCAGCATATAGTCCACATCGCTATCAGTGGTTTCCCGTCCCAGGGATAGACGCACCGATCCGTGGGCAATCTCGTGGGGCAGACCGATGGCCAGCAGCACATGTGACGGGTCAAGGGATGCAGAGGAACAGGCGGAGCCGGAGGATGAGCAAATGCCCTTTGCATCCAGCATCAGGAGAATGGACTCTCCCTCCACGCACTCAAAGACCAGGCTTGCCGTACCGGGAAGCCGGTTTTCCCGGGGGCCGGTAACCTTGCAGCGGGGCACGGCTGCCAGAAGTCCGTCCATAAGCCTGTCCCGCAGGGCAGAGAGGCGTTTTCCTTCCTCATCCAGCAGTCCCACCGCCTCCTTAAGGGCGGCGGCAAGGCCGACTGCCCCGGCCACATTCTCGGTGCCCGAACGGCGACCCTTCTCCTGCCCGCCGCCGTGAATCAGGGGCGGCAAGCGCAAAGGCTTGCGGACATAGAGCACGCCGACTCCGCGAGGGCCGTGGAGCTTGTGGGCCGAAAGGGATAGCAAATCCACATTCCAGTCGTCTACATTGACCGGAACATGCCCCACCGCCTGTACCGCGTCGGTGTGAAACAAAACGCCGGCCTCCCTGGCAATTTTCCCGATTTCGGCAATGGGCTCAACGGTGCCGATTTCGTTGTTGGCGGCCATAACGGAGATTAGAATGGTATCGGGTCGAAGGGCCGCCTTGACCGCCTGTGGGTCCACAAGACCTTCGCTGTCTACCGGCAGATAGGTTACCTCAAAGCCCGCCTTTTCCAGGTATTCCGCCGTGTGAAGGATGGCGTGGTGCT
Organism: uncultured Pseudoflavonifractor sp.; assembly: GCA_964504285.1. Taxonomy (GTDB): domain Bacteria; phylum Bacillota; class Clostridia; order Oscillospirales; family Oscillospiraceae; genus Pseudoflavonifractor. Next base: position 7,632 of record CAZDDZ010000055.1, on the reverse strand, counting down.
CAATGGCGGTGGTAATAATATGGCGGCCCTTGGTTCCCCGTAGTTCGGCCACCCCTTTTAGCGCCCAGTTGTCGGCCTCGGTACCACCGGAGGTAAAGTAAATCTCCTCGGGCTTGGCCCCTAAACAGGCGGCTACATCGGCCCGAGCCGTCTCCAAATCGGCCTTTGCCTTTTGGGCAAAGCCGTACAGACTGGATGGGTTGCCGTACTGATCCTTTAAATAGGGCAGCATGGCGTGAAAGGCGGTATCCGACAGGGCCGTGGTGGCCGCATGATCGGCATATACAAATCGAGACATGAGACATGCTCCTTTCTATTTCCCTATAATCATAGTTCTTTACTATGATTATAGCATCCTCCGCTTTATTGTCAAGTATTTAATCTGTTTTTCATTGACTTGCCATGGGTGGGAATGATATATTGAATTCACCTTCCAGAAATAGGAGTATAGCGCGAAAGAACTTTACGCTATACCTTGTCGAAAAACTGCTATTTTGAAATTTGATGTCATAAGGCCAATGGTTTTGAGCGGGGGGATAGTGTGAAAGGGGGGCAGAGCCCCCGCTTTCGCGTGCAGGAACCCGCCCGCAGGCGACCGATTTCGGCAGTTTGCCGAAATCGCCCTCAGACTGGCGACTTTGTCGACAGTCTGATAGCGCGAAAGAACTTTACGCTATACCTTGCGGGGCAATGTGCAGGGCGATTCGTTCGCTCACGCTCACTGCCGCCCCTGTGCACAATAATCATCTTATCCTTCCTTTGCTTCGCATGATAAGATAAGTTTTTTCATTACAATTTATGCCGATGCGAAGCGGCGGAATGGATGATTAATATGGACAAAAAGCTATTTCGCAGTATCATATGGATGATTACCTACGCCGTGCTGCTGGTGCTTTTTATCATTCGCTTTGACGAGGTACGGGGCTGGTTCGGCACCTTTATAGGGGTACTTCAGCCACTGCTCATTGGTTTTGCCATTGCCTTTGTGCTCAACCGGCCCACCCACTTTTTTTGCGGGCTTTATGAAAAGGGGCTTAGCAAAACAAAAGCCAAGGGGCTTGCCCGCCCCTTGGCGGTAGCCACTGCGTATCTTTTGCTTATTGTGCTGGTGCTGGCCTTTTTCTCTGTGGTGCTGCCCAAGCTGGTTGAGAGCATTCAGCTCTTCATCAACAGTATGAGCGGCTATATGCAGAATGCCCAGCGCTGGGTCAACGGTCTGCTGGCTACCCTGAATTTGGAAATGCTGGACTTCTCCAAATTTTCCGACCTGCTCCGCACCGCTCTTACCACCGCCGTAAACACCATTTCCAACGCAGTCCCCCAGGTGCTGGCCTTTACCGGCGGCGTTATTTCGGTGGTGGTGACCTCCTTCCTATCCATTATCTTTTCCATCTACATGCTCTCCGGACGGGAGACCCTTCTTTCCCAGAGCCGCCGGGTACTCAAGGCTTACGCCCCCAAGCAAATTGCTGATTGGCTCACCGATGTGCTGCACCTGACGGCCGAAACCTTTTCCGCCTTTGTTACCGGTCAGCTCATTGAGGCCTGTATTCTGGGCAGTCTTTGCACTGTGGGTATGCTTTTCATTCAGCCCGATTATGCACCCCTCATCGGTATTATCATCGGTGCTTCCGCACTCATTCCCATGGTAGGCGCTTTCCTGGGCGGCGGTGTTTCCGCCCTTCTGCTGGTCATGGTCAGCCCAATTAAAACCCTTATTTTCTTGGTATTTCTCCTCATTCTTCAGCAGTTGGAGGGCAACATTATCTATCCCCGTGTGGTAGGCAGCAACATCGGCCTACCAGCTCTATGGGTGCTCACCGCCGTCACGGTGGGCGGCGGCCTGCTTGGCTTTGTGGGCATTCTGGTCAGTGTTCCCGTCGCCTCGGTGGTCTATACCCTACTGCGCCGGGACGTGCACAAGAGACTGGGCGAAGGGTAACAAATAAAAAAGCAGGAGGCTTGAGCGCGTTTTCGGAATGTGGTGAAATGCACAGAAACCCAAAATTTCTTGTCGGGCAAGCCGCCCTTTTACAGACATAGCAGAAACGCCCTTGTCAAAAATGACATACTCCCCCTATGAAAGGCAGCGAAAAGCAGGCTGTCTTTTGTGGGGGGAGTCTCAATATCGGGATATTGACGTTAGAAATTAACATTCCATTATTATTTTTGTGCCAAATAAAGTAAAATTCATTTTAGAAAAAAAGAAAATCCCTAGAACCATTGCGGTTCCAGGGATTTCTTATGGTTGCGGGAGTTGGATTTGAACCAACGACCTCCGGGTTATGAGCCCGACGAGCTGCCAGCTGCTCTATCCCGCGATATAGAATAATGCGGCCTGCCTAGAAAACTTCTGGTAAAAGTCTGGTGCCGGAGACCGGGGTCGAACCGGCACGTTCTTGCGAACACGGGATTTTAAGTCCCGGGCGTCTGCCAATTCCGCCACTCCGGCATATACAAGGCCAGTTCTCCGTTTGTTCCGTTCGTTAGGCGCTTTAATAGAATAGCACAGGAAGTCATGCCTGTCAACCCCTAAAAGCAAAATCCCTTTTAAAAGTTTCGCCAAAACATACGCACATATGCCACGGGTTTTGGCATATACTAATCTGTACATTATTTGCCGCGAGAGGAGTGCCCATATGCCAGAAGATAAAAAAGATGTAGACGACCTGATTTTCACCGGTGAAACCGTTCCGCCGGTCAGCGACCGCTAAGGGCAGCTCCAAAATGGAGCTGCCCTTAGCTTTATGCATTTGTTTTTATTCCAGACCGTACTTGGCAGCGCCCTCGTCCAGCGCCTTGCGGCACTTCTGCACACCCGCAGTGATGCCGTCTGGATCCTTAAATACCGCGGAGGAGAGAATGACCACATCGGGGTCGCAGGCGATGACCTGATCCATATTGTTGTAGCGCAGGCCGCCGTCCACCGCCAGCTCGCAGCTGGGGTTGCAGTCCTGAATCTTCTGGCGGGCGCGGCGGATGAGATCCATGGAGCTGCGGCGCCAATCCCAGTTATCCTTGCCGTCGGTCTTGCTGACGCCGTGAATGACGATTTGCAGGCGGTCAATGTCGTAAATGGCCTCGTCCACAAAGCACAGGGGGGTGTAGCAGCCCACGGTGAGGCCGATCTTCATGCCGAACTCCTGGCAGTAGTTCATGATGTAAGCCAGAGGCGCGCCCATGAAGTGCTCGGCTGGCAGAATGAGCATGTTGCACCCGGCGGCGGCAATTTTCTCAATGAACAGGCGATCGCACTCGCGGGTATAGAAATGGCACTCGATGGGCTTGTCGGTCACGGGGCGAACGCCTTCAATAATCTGATGCCCGCCCATGAGCTGCATGTTGCGCAGGTCGTACATGTCGGCGGCGTCGGAGTGGATGTAGTCCGCGCCCGCATCGGCGGCTTCCTTGACGGCGCCCGCGATGTTGCCATAGTTTACGTGGGCGAGACCCGCGGCGATTTTAATATGTTTCATAATTTGTTCCTCCTTAAATTTTTTTAAATATCTCGGCGATGTCTCACGACTCCGTCCACCACCGTGAGGGCGCAGCGGGCGTAGAGGTCGCGCAGGGGATTTTGGGTAAATACCGCCACGTCGGCGTCCTTGCCCGGCTCCAGACTGCCCACCCGGTGGGCAAGCCCTAAAATCTCGGCGGCATTTTGGGTGATGGTGCGGAAGCCCTCGTCCTCCGGAAGCCCCGCACCCACGCACATGCCCACGGCAAGGGGCAGATACCACAGGTGGTTGGCGGGCAGGTCGGTCATAATGCCCACCTTGACCCCCGCGCGGTGGAGGATGGCGGCGGCCTCCAGGCTCTGGCTGCCCACCTCGGGCTTGTGGGGGAAGCCCCCCAGGGGGCCTAAAATGGCGGGATAGCCCGATGCCGCCACCTCGGCGGCAATGAGATGCCCCTCGGTGCAGTGGTCCAAGGTCATCTTGAGGTTAAACTCCTTGCCGATACGGATGGCGGTCATAATATCATCGGCGCGGTGGCAGTGGGCCTTGAGCACCATCTCGCCCCGCACCACCGGCTCCAGCGCCTCCAGCTTCAGGTCAAAGGCGGGCAGCTTATTCCTATCCCCGCCCGCCGCATCTTTTTTCTCGGCGTAGTCCTTGGCCTTATAAAGCCACTCCCGAATGAGGGAGGCGGTGGCCATGCGGGTAACGGGCGCCTTGTTCGCCTTACCGTAGACGTTTTTGGGGTTCTCCCCAAAGGCCGCCTTCATGGCAAGGGGGGCTTTCACCACCATGGACTCCATGGTCTTCCCCCAGGTCTTCATGGCTACAAACTGCCCTGCCAGGGGGTTTGCGCTGCCCGGGCCGGTGGCAACCGTCGTGACGCCGCTCTCCACCGCGATACCGTACTCCGGGTCCATGGGGTTGATGCCGTCCAGCCCCCGGATTTGGGGAGTGATAGGGTCGGAGGTCTCGTTGCCGTCGTCGCCGGGAAAGCCGATGGCGGTCTCGAAAATACCGATGTGGCAGTGGGGGTCGATGAGGCCGGGGAGCACCCAGCCCCCCGCCGCGTCAATGATTTGGGCCCCGGCGCACTCCACCGCGGTACCCACGGCGGCAATTTTGCCGCCCTTTAACAGCACCTGCCCGCCCTCAATGACGCCCTGAGCGCCCATGGTAAGAACTTTTCCGTTTTTAATCAGAATATCATTCATTGGTCATTCTCCCCTCTGCTCACAGGGTGTTTTTCTCTAAAAATTCCATTGCCTTTTTTCCTACCTGACTGACCACGCCGGGCTGGAAGGGGGACTCCAATCCCGCCAGCGCCAGGGTCTCGCTAAAGCTGTGGCGGTCGCTCTCCCGCACCAGGGTGAGGTAGCTCTCCCACGCGTCGCTGTGGTTTTCCTCGTCCCAGAAGCGGTACTGGAGGGCGCAGGTCTGGGCCAGAGCGTAGTCAATGTAGTAGAAGGGCCACTTGTAGATGTGGGTCTGCCGCTGCCACGCCCTGCCCTCCTCCAAAAAGCCGCCGGACTGATACCGCCGCCAGGGGAGGTAGCGCTCTTCCAGTTCCTTCCAGAGCTGGAGCCGACCGGCTGGCCCCAGGTCGGGCTGGTCGTACACTCGGGTCTGGAACTCATCTACCGCCGCGCCGTAGGGCAGGAAGGAGAGGGCGCTCTTCATGTGGAAATAGCGGTACTTGGCAATGTCCTCCGCCGGGTAAATATGCTCCAAATGGGGCCAAATGAAGAACTCCATGGCCATGGAGTGAATCTCGCACAAATCGCCCGAGGCGTTGGCGCTGTCAATGAAGGGCTCGCCCCGCTTGAGGAAGCTGTGCAGGCCGTGCCCGCACTCGTGGGCGAAGGTCTTTACCGCGCCGGGCGATGCGTCGAAGGTCTCAAACACAAAGGGCAGGCGGTAGTTGGGAATGAGGTTGGAGTACGCCCCGCGGATTTTGCCCCGGCGGTCCCCAAGGTCGTAAAATTGGTTGCGGCGCAGCTCCTCATAAAAGACCTTACTCTCGGGGGAGAGCTTGGCAAACACCGGGTCAAAGAGCTCCTCCACCGGGCGGTCGAAGGGCTTGGGGCCGGGGCCTGCAAAGCTCACGTCCTCGTCGCAGGTCAGCAGCGTGTCGTACCTCAGCCGCTGACGCTGGGCTTCAAAGAGGGCAGACACCACGGGGGTGATGCCGGTCTCCACCTCGCGGCGGAAGGCGGCGGCCTCCTCCCTGCCGTACCCCGTACGGCACTGGCGGCAGTAGCCCACCTCGGTAAAGCTCCTTTGCCCTAACTTACCGGCAATTTTGTGCCGCACCTTCACCAGGTCGTCATAGAGGGTATCCAGTTCCCCCTTGACCTGGGCGTAGGCGGCCTGCCCCAGCAGGTCAAACTTCATGCGGGAGGCGCGGTCGCCGTCGTCTCGCATACGTGCCATCTCCCCAAGGGTGCACTGTTTGCCGTCCACCGTTGCGGCGAGGTTGGCCGTCAGGCTGGAATAGCGCGCCGAAAGACGGTTTTCCTCCTCCTGCTCGGCGGCAATGTCGGGGGAAAAGGCACGGCTGACCACCCGGGCACGGCGAAAAATTTCCTCGCCCAGGTGCACCTTCAGCTCCTCCCCGTAGGGGGAGGAGGTCAGCGCCTTGCCCAGCCGGTCGTCTATCGCCTCCCACCGGGGACGGATACGGTCAAAGTGCGCCGCCTCCTCCGCCCAGAAGGGGTCGGTGGTGTCCATGGTGTTATGTATCTCACAGAGGTTCGAGAGCGTCATGTAGCGGCGGCGGGGCTCCTCCAGCCGGAGGAGGGCGTAATATGCCTCCTCAAAGCGCTTGGCGCCCGCCAGAGCGGAGAGGCCGGACTCCATATCTCGCTCTAAATCCTCTATTTCCGGTCGGATATATGGGATTTGATTAAATTTTACCATATTCTCCCCCTAAAAGCCATAGCTATCATGCATGATTTTAACCATCGTTTCCTTGGGCGCAAAGGGCAAAAAGTTAAAAATAGGATGGGCTTCGGCCTCGGCAATCTCGCTCTCGGTTATGCCCAGTTCCTTGAAGGATTTGTACAACCCCACCCGCTTCAAAAAGTCTGTCATCAGCCCGGGCAGGGCGGCGGCGGCTTCCTCGTCGGGCTTGGCGGCGAGAGACGGGTCAAAGAGGCGGGCCACATCTGCGCACTTGCTCACCGACACGGTGCACTGGTAGGCGAGGAACTGGGGGTAGAGGGTGGCAAGGCACTGCCCATGGGGGATGCGGGGGGCGATACCTCCCACCACCTCGCTCATGGGATGGGGCAGACAGGCGGCGGCGTTGCCCAGCGAAATGCCCGAAAACATGGCGGCAAGACTCATCTTCTCCCGCAGCTCCATACTTCCCGTATTCTCCACCAGCCTGGGCAGAGTGTCAATGATGAGTCCCATGGACTTGAGCCCGATCATCTTGGTGTAGGGGGAGGCACAGTCACGGAGATAGCTCTCAAAGGAGTGGGTAAACGCGTCAAAGCCGGTCATGGCGGTGAGGCGGGGCGGCAGGGTGCGGGTCAGCTCGGGGTCGATCACGGCCTCCTTGGGGAACGCCTTGTCGTGGAAGATGCACTCCTTGGCGTTGCAGGAGGGGTCGGAGATGACCATGGCCTGGGTGAGCTCACTGCCGGTACCGGCGGTGGTGGGCACCGCCACCAGGGGCAGCACCGTGGGCGAGGGTGCTTCGTACTCGGCAAAGGGGTCGGTGTAGGCGGAGAATACTCCCTTCCAGTCCACCTCGCCCGCACCGTGGAACAGGGTGATGGCCTTGCCGGTGTCCAGTGAGGAGCCGCCACCCACCGAGAGCACCACCTGGATATTCTGGGTGTTCACGATGTCAATGGCCTCTCCAATACCGCCGATGGTGGGGTTGGGCACTACCTTGTCAAAGTGGACGACCTCTACTCCGGCCTGTGCCAGCAGCGCCTTTACCCTGTCGTACAGGGGGCTGAGCACAGCCTCGTCATTGCTGGTGGTCACCAGCAGGCAGCGCTTGCCGTACTTGGCGACAATTTGCCCCACCTGGTCTAATACCCCCGCGCCAAAGTGCACACGGGTGGGCTGAAAAAAGTGAAACTGCTCCATAAGTACCCTCCTCTATCTTTTTAGTAAAATCTCTTTCCTCTCAGCCAAAGGGATTTATTCCCGGTTACCG
>CAZDDZ010000054.1:0-18798 GCA_964504285.1 uncultured Pseudoflavonifractor sp. | reverse complement strand
GGGGGATTTTTAGCCTGACCCAGCACAGGGTCTAATTTCTTCTAAGTTTCGTCCAGATTATTTCTCTGGAAAATGCCGTCTTAAAGATAGCACTGCCGCGCCACATCAAAGACACCGTGTGTTGTAAGGCGTATGCCGGGAATAACCGGAAGGCTTAAAAAGCTCAGCGTCATAAAGGGGTCGATGCTATGAGGTACTCCCAAGGAATAGGCCGTCTGTTTGGCTTTCTCCAGTGCGGCGCTAACCTGGGCCAAGGGCCGGTCGCTCATAAGGCCCGCGATGGGGAGGGGAATCTCCGCCAAAATGTTGCCCCCTTCCACTATTACCAGTCCTCCGTGGAGCTGGGCTACCCGGTTTACCGCGGCGGCAATGTCGGCGTCGTCCACACCCGCGGCGATAATATTATGGGCATCATGGGCTACTGAGCTTGCCACCGCACCCCGCCGGAGACCATAGCCCTTGAGATAACCAAGTCCAAGATGTCCCGTCCAGTGATGCCGCTCTACAACCGTCAGTTTGAGTATATTCCGGTCAATGGCAACGCCCGTGGCAAAACCGGCATATTCTGTAATCAGTTCGCCGGGCACTAGCTCTATCACCCCTAGAGGGCGGGTTGCCGCCAGAGCCTCAGGCGTGAGAGCGGGAATGTGAACCGTATCCCCCGCCCGCTCCTTCAATGCTTGCTCCACCGCTGGTGTAAACAGAGAAACCGTTTCACCGTCAAAGCCAAGCACGCCCCCCGTATAAACCTGCCGCACAAAAAAAGAGTTTAAATCCTCTACAAGGGTCAGGTCCGCCCGGTACCCCGGCGCAATAGCGCCGCGCCCCTCCAGTCCAAAATAGCGGGCGGTGTTCCAGGTTGCCGCCCGAACCGCCTGCATGGGGTCGGCTCCCAGTGCCACAGCTTGACGGAGAAGGGCATCTATATGTCCCCGTTCCAAAAGGTCACCGGGATGGCGGTCATCACAGCAAAGCATACAGCGGTCGGCATACCGGGCCGTTAAAAGGCCCGCCAGCGCTTCCAAGTTGTGGGCGGCAGTTCCCTCACGCAGCATAATGTGCGCGCCACGGGACAGCTTGGATAACGCGTCCTCCATGGTGGAGCATTCGTGATCCGAGGCCACTCCTGTTGCAAGATAGGCGTTCAGCACATTTCCGGAAAGACCGGGCGCGTGCCCATCTATGACCACGCCGCGCCGTTTGGCAGCCAAAAGCTTTCTGATTACCGCCTCGTCCCCTGCTGTTACGCCGGGGGAATTCATCACTTCCGCAAGCCCGACCACCCGCGGGTGGGTATAGAATGGCTCTATGGCACGCCAATCCAGTTCTGCGCCCGATTCATCAAGCGGAGTCGCCGGTACGCAGGAGGGCAGCATGAAAAACACCGTTACCGGAAGGTTTTCCGTGGCCTGAAGCATGTAAGATATTCCGTCGGCACCCATCACGTTTGCAATTTCATGGGGATCGGTCACCACCGCAGTGGTGCCGTGGGGCAGCACTGCCCTGGCAAATTCTTCAGGACTCACCAGCGCACTTTCCAGATGAATATGGGCGTCAATCAGTCCCGGAAGCACCACACCGGCATTGCTAAACTCAATTTCCCGGTTGCCGCGATATGTTCCAATTCCGGCAATCGTCTCTCCCGCCAGCGCAATATCCCCTTGAGAAATTTGCCGGGTAAACACATTGACATACGAGGCATTTTTCAAAACTAGATCCGCAGGTATCCGACCTACGGCAATGTCAATCAGCCGACACATGTGCGTAAGCTCCCGCTCGGTTTCATGCTTCCGTTCCATAGGATTTACGCTCCTTTTTAATATGGTTAACGAACAGGCAATTTTCCGTTTGGTGTAAACGCGCCCAAGGCACAGCCCACCCCATATGAGAACCGGCGTTCATCATAATGTCAGCATAATTCGGTTACCGTCGTCCCCGCTCCATGTGTGCTCTTTGGTTAATCCAAGCACCATCTTGACGGACAGCTCCTCACCCTGCTCGGCAAATGGGTTGAAGGGCGCACCGGCGTATGAAATTTCCGCCTGGCAGGTGCCATCCAGCTCCGCGACTGCGATGGAAAACCGCAGCGGGAATACCTCTGTGCTCCGCGCAAGCAGGGTCTGAACACACAACTCCTCAAATATCAGCTGCAGACCATTGATTTGCCGCTGAGCAAGCAGCTGCTTGCGGCCAAATTCCTCAATACCGGTATTGACTTCAATAAAATCAAAGGTGGGTGTGTTAATTTCCCGCTGGAAGGTTTTCAGCCGTTTGACAAATGCCCGCGTGCGTTCTTTTTGCGGGTAATCAAAAATTTGCTCGGGCGTTCCGTCCTCGTAGACTCCACCCTCATCCATGTAAAAAATTCGGGTGGACACATCCCGGGCGAATTTCATTTCGTGTGTGACAATCAGCATGGTCATCCCCTCTCTTGCAAGGGAACGAATAACCGAGAGCACCTCACCCACCATCGTGGGGTCAAGGGCGGAGGTGGGCTCATCAAAAAGTATGATCTCCGGTTTCATGGCCAGTGCCCGCGCAATCGCCACCCGCTGTTTCTGCCCTCCGGAGAGCTCATCCGGGTAATTTAACGCTTTTTCGCTAAGCCCCACGGTGTTCAGCAGACGCATTCCCTCATCGTAGGCCTCCTGACGGGGCAGCTTTAGTAAATCTAAGGGCGCAAGCATAAGGTTTTCAATCACTGTCAAATGTGCAAACAGATTGAAGGACTGAAACACCATGCCCATCTTGCGCCGGACGGCCGAAATATCCGCGCCCTTTGCAGTAATGATTTCCCCATCCACGGTGATTTGACCGGCAGTGGGTGTCTCCAGCAGGTTGAGGCATCGCAGCAGTGTGGATTTACCTGTGCCGGAGGGGCCTATGATTGATATAACTTCCCCTTTTTCAATTTCAACACTGACATCAAAAAGCGGCGTTACATTAGGATATTCCTTTTTTAAATGCTGAATGGAAATCATTTCATTACCACTCCTTTCACTGTGCGCTTGCGGCGCTTGGGGTCCAGCCTGATTTCCAGTTGGGAGAGTAACATAGTCATTACATTTGCCACCAGGAAGTAGATGACTGCCGTAGCAATCAGCGGGAAGAATGCCTCCAGCGTGCGGCTGCGGATAATATCGGACACCTTGGTAAGATCCTGAATAGCGATGTAGCCCACCACCGAGGTCATCTTGACCATGGAGATAAACTCCCCCTTAAAAACCGGCAGGAAATGCCGCGCCGCCTGCGGGAAAGTGATATTCCAGAAGGTTTTAAGCTTGTTAAAGCCCAGGGCGTGCGCCGCCTCAATCTGCCCCGGATCCACCGCGTCGATGCCGGTGCGCATCATCTCAGAGACATAAACGCCGAAGTTGACGGCAAAGCCGAATATTGAAACCAGAATGGCCGGAATATCCACCTTGCCAAAAATAATATAGTAGAGAATCATCAGCAGCACCACGATAGGCGTGCCCTGAATCAGCCGAATAAAGGCCGCCGTCGGAATGGAAACCGCCCGTTTCCGGCTGCGCCGGAGCATACAGATGCCAAAGCCCATCAACGCGCCGAGAATTCCGGAGCAGATAGAGATCAGTACCGTAACCTCCAGCCCGTCCAGCACCAGCTTCCAGCGGTTTTCCGTAAGGAAGGTGCGGGTAAAGCTGGCCTTCAGGCCTTCCCAGAAGCTTGGCTGGGCTTGAAGCTCTGCGGCACTCTGCCCCGGAGTTACCTTACGCACCACAAAATATAATCCCGCATCATAGTAGGCATCGCTCATGTCTACCTTCTCTTTGCGCTCTTCGGTGATGGACATGCATCCCACGGCCATGTCTGCCTTGCCGCTTTGCAGCATGGGAATGAGGGCAGCGAAATCCGTACCGATAAACTCTATTTTATAATCCAGTATCTCTCCGATGCGCAGCATCAGCTCTAAATCAAAGCCCAGTGTCTGACCGTTTGTGCCGATATATTCCATAGGCTCGGTGGTCATGTCGTGGGCTACCCGCAGGGTTCCATTGGCACCGGGATAATCCGACTGGGGCAAAACCTTTACGCTCTCATCAGCACCTGTCCATCGTTTCTTCATTTCTTCCAGCGTACCGTCGGCCTTGAGCTGAGCAATTGCCGCGTTCACCTGCTCGGTCAGAGGACTGCCCTTTTGCAGCGCGATACCGTAACTATCCTCCACAATTCGCTCCGGCAGGATGGTGACGCCCGGGTTACGTGCCACAGCCAGCTTAGCCACCGGCTCATCAAGGGGTACCCCTTCCACCTTGCCGTTTTGGAGTGCTGTCAGCTCGTCAGTATGATTGTTAAAATAGCTGTACGTCATGTTGGAAAGGACCTTGTCCACTAAAATGTCCGCAACGCTTCCGGTCTGACTGGAGACCAGCTTGCCGGAAATTTCACCTAGGGTAGCATATTGGGGCACACTGGTGTCGGTTTCGGTTTCCCCACGGGCTACCAGTACCTGGGGATTGTCAAAGTAGCTCTGGGTAAAGTCCACCAGCTGCTTTCGCTCGTCGGTGGCGTTGATGTCGGAGATTGCAGCATCCACCTTGCCGGACTGAATGGCCGGAAGTAAGGCGTCAAAATCCATGGTAAAGAACTCCACCGTCATGTCCAGTTCCTTGGCAATGAGCTCCATAAGCTCAATGTCGATGCCAACAGGCTGGCCGTCCTGTACAAAGCAGATGGGCGGCGCGTCGGGAGAAATGGCCACCTTTAAGACGCCGTTAAGCCCAAAGGCCGGTGCAATTTCCTTGGTGCGGTAATAATCCGGGCCGCCCAAAGCCCAGCGGCCGTTTAATTCGTTGAGGGTTCCATCGGCCTTAAATCTAGACAGGATGGCGTCTATTTTTTCCAAAAGTTCCGGCTGCTGCCGGGAAACTGCAATGTAGCACGCCTCGTTAACAGCGCTGCCCCCTGAAATATGTAGCTCTCCGTCATTCTTCATCATATAGCCGGCAGTGGCTTGGGCCGTCATTACATAGTCCAGCTTGCCGCTCTGAAGGGCCAGCATGGCATCGGCTGCGGCAGGGTACATGGAGAGCGCTGCACCGGGGTATTTTGCGCTCAGATAGTCCTGTGCCACAATACTGGTAATACCGTAACGTGCGGTGTTCGGGGATACCGTTGCCGCAGTGGCCGCTTTGTCGGTTTTGCGTGCCAGCAGCACCTGAGGATTTGCAAAATAAGGCGCAGTAAACAGCAGCTTTTCCGCCCGCTCGGGTGTGCTGTACAGACCGAGAGTCATCTCGGTCTTGCCACTCTCCACCGAGGCGAGCACTGCCGCCAAATCCATATCAATATATTCCGCCTGATAGCCCAGCTCGTAGAGCACGCGGTCTATCAGCTCCACGTCAAGTCCCGCATATTGGCTGTTTAGCATAAATGTGGTGGGCTCTCTGGAGGCAATGATGGCCACCTTAATTTTTGGCGCATCGGTCAGCTTCGGCGTTTCCACTACCTCGTAATCACTGGCGTCGGGGCGAATCCAATGGGAGATAATTTCGTCCATTGTGCCGTCGGCGAGATATTTGTCTACCACAGCTCCCACCTTCCGGGCAAGCTCCGGCTGGTTCTTGCTGATTCCCAGGCAGACTCTTTCATCGGTCAGTGGGTCGGATACAATTTCCAAATTCCGATTGCTGCGGATAAACCGCAGTGCGCTGGTGTAGTCCATCATGCAGTAGTCCAGCTTACCGGCATCCAGCGCCGCGGTGCTGTCCACATAATTTTTAAAACTCATGATGTTGGCATCAGGGTAGTTCTTCTCCGCATAGACCGCGTTGGTGGAGCCATCCATCACGCCGATCGAGGCAGTTTCCAGCGGGTTGGGGATGGCCCCGTCACTCATCTGCGAAGGCTGGGCGACGGTTGGTTTTACTTTGCCAACACAGCCGACCAGCAAGCTTAAAAGGGTGAGCAGGGCAAGCACCAGCGCCAGCACCCTTGAAAATTTCTGTTTCATGGTGAATCACCTTTCTTTGCGTTGGATTTAGAGCATTGCCAAAACCAGCACCCCCACCGGTGCGGTCAGACCGCACCGGTGGGGTGCCACGGTGTAGGCGGCCAAAAGCGCCGCGCTCACGCTTAGCGATGTTTTATCAGCGTTAAAATATTGAGTCCGTCGTGGTATTCGTATCGCACCGTATCCATAATCTTTTTTACCATAAAAATGCCCAGTCCCCCAATGTCACGCTCGTCAGCAGAGAGGGTAATGTCCGGGTCTGGCTTCTCGATGGGATTATAGGGGCGCCCATTGTCGGCAAAGCGCAAAGTCACGCATCCGGCTTCCACGTCTACACCTACGGTGGCGTCGCTTGCGCCGGAGTATTGGGCGATGTTGGAAAAAATTTCATCCACGGCAATGTTCATTTGGGTAATTGTTTTCATGGAAAGGTCGGCCTTCTCCAGCTCCTGTTCCACGAAGGCGGTTACCTGTTCCATCGCTTCCAGTGTAGGATTAAGCTTCAGCTTTTTCATACCGTCCTCCTGACCGCGCAGCTCCAAGGAAAGCATGGTAATATCGTCAAACTGTGGGGCCTCCCCCACAAAGAGGTCAATATCCGCCTTCATATTGACCAGCAGCTCCTTGCAAGTATTCTCCTTATAACGGTTAAGTGCGTTCAGCATCCGGTCTGTGCCATAGAGTTCGTCATGGGCATCGGTGGCCTCGGCCACGCCGTCGGTATATAGATACAGCTTGTCGCCGGGCTCCAGTTGCAGTTCGTACTCCTTGTACCGTGCCCCCTCCATGCCCGCCAGCACAAAGCCGTGCTTATCTTTAATCAGCTCGTAGTCCCCTGCCGCCTTTTTCAGCACCGGATATTCATGGCCCGCGTTGGCGGCGGTAAGTTTGCCCGTAGAAATTTCCAAGATTCCAAGCCACACCGTAACGAACAGCTCCGCGTCATTGTTTTCGCAGAGCTGATTATTTACTTTTTCCAAAACCGCCTTAGGAGAAAGCCCTGTCTGGGCACAGTTCTTTAAGAGGGTTTTCGCAATCACCATGAAGAGGGCCGCAGGCACCCCCTTGCCGGATACATCTGCCATCACCAGCGCCAAGCGGTCGTCATCCACTAAGAAAAAGTCATAGAAATCGCCTCCCACCTCTTTGGCGGGCGTCATGGTGGCGTAGATATCCAGCTCGGGCCGCTCGGGGAAGGCGGGAAAAATACAGGGGAGCATACTGGCCTGAATATGCTTGGCCACGTCCAGCTCGGCACCGATGCGCTCCTTCTCGGCGGTAACGGCGGTGAGGTTATCAATGTACACGTTAATTTCTTGCTCCATGGTCTTAACAGCTTCGGCCAGTGTTTCAATTTCATCCCCCGTATGGATTTCGAGCCTGGAAATTGCAGAGACCACATGTGTTTCCTTTTTTTCCCTTAGTCCCGCAGCGCCCTCCACACCCTCGTCCCGGCGCTCCGAAATAAAGCCGGCTGTGGCCTGTGAAAGCTGGTTAATGGGCCGGACTACAAAGCGGCCGACCAGCAGCACCATAATAAGGCCCGAGGCCAGCATGACTGCGCAGACCACCAGAAGCACCATAATAAGAAAATCATGGCGCTGATTCATCATGTCGTCCATAGAAATATCCACGCACATTACGGCGTAGGGTTTGCCCGTTGCGTCCGTCATGCTGACCATGGCGGAGGAAAGCCAGCCAAAGGCCTCGGTATTACTAATGTAAACCAGGCTGTCCGCATTCTCCGGCATTGTCTGTACCAGCTCGTCAATAGTGCCAAATGCTACACCCGGTTCGGTATCCATGACGGTAAAGGTCTCTCCATCCTCCGGTCGGAGCTGAAGCACGTAGAGATACTTTATTTGGTTGCTTTCCTTAATGTCCTGCAGGATACGGAGCATTCTGTCGTAGTCGCTGTCAATCTGCCCTGTGGCGATATATCCCTTCAGCTTTTCATTGTCCATCTGAGTGGCCGCGGTTCGGGCCAAATTGACCGCAAGGGTTTTATAATGCTCGTCCATAGTGCTTGCATAGGTGCGGTAGCTTACAACAATAGCCGCCGCCCCCATTAGGAGGGCCATCAGGATGATGGCCAGCATGGACTTCGTGCGCAGGGACCCCATTTTCTTCCGCTTCACGTTTTGTTACTCCCTTCAAGTCAAGTCAAGGCCCAACCAACCGGCCGACCAGGTAATAGGTTCCCGGCACATTCCGGCAGCCTTGCCGTCCCCCTGCCCTGCGGGTAGAAGACAGCGTAAATTTACGGCATTGTAATGTGCGCAAAGGGACGGACTCAACCAGGAAAGAAGCGCCTCAGGCAGGGTAGTCTCATCCAGCACCAGCCACCCGCCCTCCCTGTGCCCAAGCAGAAGATATTCTGCCCCATCCCAGTGAAGGATATGGGCAAAACCGCCGCACTCGCGGTGCTCCAGCAGGGCGTATTGTACTGCCGAACCGTCCCAACGCACCAGGCCCTCGTGAGGGAGATCCCGGTCCCGAAGCCGGCGGCAGCACTCGCTGCGAGCCTCTTTCAGCGTAAGCGGGCGAACGGTGCCGATGCCGGAAAACTCTGCCCAGCGGCAGAAAAAGGCCTCCCGGTAGCCCCGTCGTCGGTAGTACTCCGTGAGTCCCTCCCGTGGGGCGACAAGCAAAGGCATCCCCCGGGAAGAGCAGGCCGATTCCGCCACGGAGAGGATTGCTGCGGCCACGCCGTGGCGACGGTACTCCGGGAGTACTCCCACCGCATATCCATAAATGGCGTTGTGGGTGCCAATGGTACACGGCAGTAAATATGCTACCCCCACCGGGGCGCTGTCTTCCAGCCAGACCACCGTCTGCTCCGGCACAAAGCGATGCTGCATAAATCGAGAAATATACGCCTGTGAATCACCAAAGCAGACCTGCCAAAGTTCGCTTAGCGCCGGAATCATGTGCCGCTTAGCCGAAGCAATCATTGTAATATCTCCTCGCCAGTTGTTCCCCCACACTAAATCCGTACCGTCAGGGTATTAAAGCCCTGATAGTGGCGGTAATAAAATTCCTTTGCTTTCTTTTGCACCATTAAAATGCCGATACCGTCCATTACAGCATCCGCCTGCTCATCGTCTGACACCTGCTCGGTGTGCAGAGAAAAGGGGTCAAAGGCGGGGGCATTGTCCCGGATGTGAAGCTCAACAGTCCCGTCTTTCAAGGGAAACAGGGTAATTTGAATGTAAACCTGCTGTCGATGGCTTTCATTCAGGTGCAGAAAGATGGCCTGGCAAATCTCCTCCACGGCCAAATTGACCATAAGGGCTTGGCTCATGTTGGCCCCATGTCTGTCGCAAAATTCTTCCACCTCCTCCAGCAGCGTGGAGATGGCCTGCTTGTCCTGCCGGAGCATCCAGTGCCCGATTGGCACGCTGTCCAGACTGGAAAAGGCGAGGTTCCGGCGGCAGAAAAAAAGCCTCCACGCACCAAACAGCAGCAAACTGCCCAGCTCGGTGATTGGAAAGACCGTCCAAAAGTAGCGCAGCGGACATAGCAGCAGCAGCGGCACGGCCGCCGCCAGATAGACGGCAAAGGTACGCAGGAAGGTCAAGGCCAGAGTACTCCTCTCCCGACCCACCGCCTGCCAGTAGGCGCCGAGCATAACGCAGATACCGGCGGCCACCGCTGCCAGTGCATACCACCGCAGGGCGGCAGCTCCCATAGGTATAAGCGATTGAGACAGGCCGAAGAGTGCCGCAATTTGCGCCGCGAATAGGGCCAGGACCATCAGCAGCACAGCTCCCACCCCCACACCCCAGAGGAAGGACAGTCTCACAGTATAACGTTCGGCGCTCCTGTTGCGTTCGGCGTGGAAGGTAGCGGCCAGCGGCTGAATGGTGCTGCCCACGCCCTCGAAAAGGCCCATGACCACATAGGAGATATTAAGCACCACATTAAAGACTGCCAGCGCTCCCTCCCCGTGCCGCCGTATAAGCAGATTGTTAAGCACCAGAAAAAGCAAAAACTGCCACAGGTATTGGGAGGATGAGGAAAAGCCGGTACAAAAAGCGGGCAGAACCGTATTTCGCTGTGGCTTTTGCAGCCGCAGGGAAATAATATTGCTTTTGAGGAAAAAGTGCGGCAGGTAGATGACGATACCGGCGGCAGTGCCTAAAATCGTAGACCAGATAGCCCCCCGAATCCCCATGTTAAAGCCCAGCACCAACACACAGGAGAGGCCCACATCCAATAAATTTGCCACAGCCAGTCCAATACCCGCCCGTTTTTCCCCGTCATCACAGCGGATCATGTGATAAAAAAACAGATTGAGAAAGTACAGCGGGGTTGAAAGAAACATTCGCAGAGTATAGTCTCGCGTCATTTGGTACACCGCCCCCTGGGCGGGATCGGCTCCCAGTACAGACAAGATGGGCGTTAAAAACACAGCACCCAGCACCCCTATGGAAATGCTGAGGATTAACACGCAGGTAAGCAGCTGATTGAAGACGCCCACAGCCCGCTTGGTTCGCCCTTCGCCCAACAGCCGGGTAAAGGTGACTGCACCGCCCACACCGATGCCCACATCCAAAATATTAAACACCATCCAGATGGGAGCAACCAGCCCAATGGCAGCCAGGGCACTGTCTCCCAGCCGAATGCCCACAAACAGCGCATCGGCTAAATTAGCCAAGGCAAAACATAGGGATGAAATTACCGCAGGAAAAAAGAAGCGGTAAAAAATTTGCTTAGTAAAGTCAGATTCATGCATTGACGCTCGCCCTCCAGATTGGAACCACCTGGCTGGGCAGGGACTCCAGCTTGTTAACGCGCAGCCCCAGCAGGCCCAAATCCTCCTCCTGGTTAATCCATTCCACCTCGTCGGACAGACCTTGGTAAAGCTCCCATTTGAGGTAACTGTCAAGCCCGGGTAGCAATGTTTTCGTCACATGCAGGTCAAAAACACCGGGAGCAATCACTGAACCCAGCGCCACGCCTTGAGGCCCGCTTTCATTTCGCAGCAGAATGCCCCGCATATGCAAAGCCTCGTAATGCTGCAGTGCAAAAAGCGCCACATTTACATCGCCCAACCTACCCTGTGCCGTACGCCAGTCACGGATAACCTTCTCGCAGTCCTCCCCTACGCCGGCACAAATATTTAAAATTTCCCATATGTGCCCATTGCGGGCCCTGTGCACCTTGCCGCGCAAATTTTTATAGGCCCCGCCCCGCAGATCCAACTGATTCCGGCGCAGGTACAGATACTCTGCATCGCCCCGTGCTTCTTGGAAGGAAAAACGCCCGGGCAGGTGGCTTTTCAGAAAGCGCACATCCTCATTGCGCAGGTAGTGAAGGGAAAGGTTGGGCGTTTTCTGTGCGGCCTCTAAAAAATCAAGCTGTGCCCGAGTGCTTCCGCAGGGATAAAACCACGCGTTTTCCCCCCGCTCACGAATGCGGACAAAAAAGCCGTCCTCCTCCAAGCAGATGGAGAGCTTCATTGACTCCTGCCACAGGTAGAGAGAGGCAAAGGCATGGGCACTGAGGGTATGCCCTGCCCGCAGGCGAATGGCCTCCACCAGTACCCTATCCTCCAGTCGAATGGGGACACCGTCGTATTGGGCGATTGCGCTGGCTATCATTTGCATCACTCAATCGTCAGAATATCCGTAAAGCCTGTCACCTCAAAAACCTCCATAATGGTCTCGCCCACGTTGCGAATAACCATTTTCCCCTGCTTGTTCATTACCTTCTGCGCAGAGAGAAGCACACGCAATCCGGCGGAGGAGATGTACGCCAGCTCGGCAAAGTCCATGACTAGAGAGAGGGCATTGTCCAGGGACGTTTTGAGCTCTGCCTCAAGCTGGGGCGCGGTGGTGGTGTCTAGGCGGCCAGCCAGGGCAATGGTGAGTTCGGTTCCATTTACATTCTTATTGATTGTCATTGTTTTTTCCTCCGTATTTTAGCAGTTTATTATTTAAGGAAGCTCTGATTAAATCTAGTCGTGTGGATTTCTTATCCGGCAAGCCAAAAAAATTGCAGGAATCCTGACGGATTCCAAGTTATTTGGGCGTAGTCCGGGTGGAAAAGACACAGCCAAGACATGCGGCGGGATTAAATTAGAGATTCCTTAATGTATTTTTTAGGAAAAGCGCTTTTTGATTATCAGCTCCACTTTGTTATAGCGCACGCCCACGGACACGTCATCCGCTGCGTTCACCAGAATGGAACGCTCCAGCCCATCCCACGAGGCAACCTTTTTCCGCTCCTCGGTCACAATGTAATCATCCATTGTCCAGAGTTGGATAAATTCACCGCCCATGCTGCCGCCCGGTCTGTTCAGGACGATAATCTCCGGATTGCACAGCGCCTCCTCGAATACGCCGCGAATTTTGCCCCAAATACCCTTTTCCGCGCTGTTTTTCTTGCTTGTGGCTGCCTCTACAAGCTGTTCCTTGGCGCTGTAAGTCACGTTGGCGGCGGCAGAGAGCCGCAGCTCAAAGATCCCGTCAACGGAGACGCTGCAGTCGAATTTCAACTCAGTAACGTTGAGTAACCCCTCAAGCATCCCGTACATTTCCTCTGCCAAAAGGCGGAGGGTGTTGGCGTTGCGGGCGGGCACGTGATTTTCAAATACCATTTCCTCTACCCTGTTAAATACCTGCTGAATGGTTAGTGCTTCCATGTTCATGTCCCCTCTACTCGGTTTTTGATAGCTTTGTGTACGGAAAATATCCGCCGCCTGCTCAGAGCTTTGTTTTTCATCGTGTTAAGCACCTTCTTTGTTATTTAAATTTATATTTACATCCCGTGGAGCATTTTTCCCGTAAGAGCAGGTTCCGCGTTTATTAACCAATTGTTAAGCACTCGTCATTTCTCTGCTCCATATTTAGGCCAAGGATTTTTTGTTGTGGCATCCGAGTAATGACCCCCGGCAGCAGCAACAGTGTCCAATTGCGCATCCGTAAGCATTGCTTCTCTTTGAAATGCTTCCTCTCTCCATCGAAAGGGATCAGGCGTTAATCGTTTATAGTTACAAAGGCCCATCTGGTAAACATCCGGATTCTCACGGTCGAAGGATGCGTACGCACAATACCAGCATTGCCGAATCTGAACCATTGCTCCGTCCCGCGCTTTCCAAAAGGAGCAGCCATCCCTTGTGTCGATACGAGTCGCTTTGAGTTTTTGCTCAACCTCGCTTGTTCGGTCTGTCAAAACGTCCACACTTCATACCTCCCGGCTTTCTGATAAATGTAAGGTAACATTTCGCCAGATGCCTGTGGACAATTCTGCGTGAAACGTCTTAATTCTGCGTGAAACGTCTTTATTCTGCATAAAGCGCAATGATAGCCGTTCAGTAGGCGGCAGGAAATGACGGGGAGGACCATCCAATCGGTTATTTTGCCGGGGCTAAAGCCGGTTCTGGTGAGTGTCGGCCTTCACCGAAAGGTTTGCCCGGCCAGTGTAATCCGAACTGTCATTTTTAAACAAACGAGCACAGCCTGCCGTCATTCCTAAATTTATCCGCTATGATAGGATAGCATTTTCTATACACCGGGACGCATAGGTAGCAAGGCGCACATTTTTATCCGGCTTAAAGGTACTGATTCCCTTAATCAGCCCGATGGTTCCAATGGAAATCAGGTCATCTTGATCGCCTGTCTGAGTGTAATATTTCTTCATGATATGCGCCACTAAGCGGAGATTGTGCTCAATTAGAATATTGCGTGCCTCCATGTCCCCCGCTAAAAAGCGATCCAGATAAACTCTTTCCTCCTCCGCCTTAAGGGGGCGCGGGAAGGAGCCGCCTCCCCCGGAAAGGCGCAGAGTGACAAACAGACTGTTGAGCATTAAACAAATCCAAGCAGAAAGCATGGTGACTCCCTCCAATTACCACAGGTTGATTCATTCTATTCCTCTGTGGCACGTCCCTATGTTACGCGAAGTTTATTTCAGCTTCTATGGCGCCCGCCCCTTAAGGCGATACATCGTAAACGCGGAAAAAGCAATAAGATTGGGTAAACCGTATCCTGTGGCTGTACCTAATTTGCATTTCTTTTGGTAGGATGACAAAGTCAGTCGAAATTCCTGCGTTTCTTTGTTGAAATCGTAAAATTTTCGAAAAATGCTTTACATTTTATTTACTGTTAGTAAAAAAACAGCTATACTTTATCGTGGACTTATATGGGAATCAGAAAAGAATGACTGACCATGCGGTCAGGTCTGGAGGCAGAATGTGAGTATTGCAAACGCAGTGACTATGCTGGGCGCCATCGCCACTTTCCTTTTTGGTATGTCTACTATGACAGACGGACTGGAGAAGCTCTCCAGCGGCCGGCTGGAAAGTATTCTGGAGCGGCTGACCAGCAATGTTTTTAAGGGCGTGCTGCTGGGTGCACTGGTGACCGGCTTGATTCAAAGCTCGGCGGCCACCACCGTTATGTGTGTGGGCTTTGTCAACGCCGGCATTATGAAGCTGGGACAGACCGTCGGTATTATTATGGGTGCGAACATCGGCACCACTGTCACCGCTCAGCTCCTTCGTCTGGGTGACATCTCCTCGGATAACATTATCCTTACCCTGCTTAAGCCCTCCTTCCTGGGGCCCATTCTGGCGGGTGTGGGCATTATCTTTTATATGTTCCTCCGGGGCGGACGCAAGCGCACCGTGGGGCAGATCGTGCTGGGTCTCGGACTTTTGTTTATCGGCATGAAAACCATGGAGACGGCAGTTGCCCCCCTTCAAGCCCTGCCCGAATTCCAGACCATCTTCGTAGCCTTCTCCAATCCCTTGCTGGGTGTTGCGGTTGGCGCGCTGGTAACCGCTCTAATTCAGAGTTCCTCGGCCTCCATGGGTATTCTTCAGGCAGTGAGCACCACGGGCGTAGTTACCTTTAACATTGCCATTCCGCTGATTATGGGGCAAAACATCGGCACCTGCATCACCGCGCTTCTCTCCTCTATTGGCGCCAGCAAAAACGCCAAGCGCACCGCCGCCCTTCATCTATTCTTTAACGTCATCGGTACCCTGTTCTTCCTTTCGGCGATTTATGCCGCCCAAGGGATTGCCACCGCGCTTATGGGCGGACTGCCCTTCTGGGAAAACGTGATGAACCGCGGCAGCATTGCAAACCTTCATCTGTTTTTTAACGTGGCCTGCACGGCACTGCTTCTCCCCTTCAACAAGCTGCTGGTTAAGCTGGTGGAACGGGTTGTACCCGGCGACACGGAGGAACGTGAGGTTTCCGTTCTGGACGAGCGTTTTCTCTCCTCCCCTTCTCTGGCCCTGGAAAAGGCCCACGACGCAGTGGTGCAGATGGGCACCTTTGCCCAGGAAAACTATCGCAGCGCTGTGGATTTGCTGAGCAAATACGACCCCAAAAAGCTGGAGCGCCTTCAGGAAACCGAGGTTGCGCTGGACAAGCTGGAGGGACTTTTAGATAACTATCTCGTTAAGCTTACCGACCGCGCCCTTACCACCGAGGAGAGCATGAGAGTTTCTGAGCTGCTCCACACCCTGTCCGATTTTGAGCGAATCGGCGACTATGCGGTCAATGTTTCCGAGTGTGCCACCATTCTCAACGACCGGGGTATCGCCTTTTCCCCCGGCGCCATGCACGAGCTGGATTGTCTTACCGGCGCAGTGGGTGAGGCCATGGAAAAAGCAATGCTCTGCTACCAGACCCGAAACCGTATCCAAGCCTTACAGGTAGAACCCATTGAAGAGGTTGTTGACCTCATGCGGGACGAGCTGAAAAACCGCCACATAGAGCGGCTGAAATCGGGTGAATGCACCATTGAGCTGGGTACGCAATTCCTGGAGCTGCTCATTAATCTGGAGCGCATTTCCGATCACTGCTCTAATGTAGCCCTGTACATTGTCCGTCAGACCGCCCCCAAGGACGACCTTATTCGCACGGACTCCCACGCCTATATGCGCCAGCTTCACCATGGCGCCAATCAGGAATTTGATGAGCAGTTTGCCGCTTACCGCGAGAAATACTACTCCCCCATTGAAATAAATGAATAAATAACGAGCAGCCCCCATTGTCATTGACAATGGGGGCTGCTCGTTATCGGAGGCCACCAGGCAAAAAAGTACCCCGACATCAACAGCGACGTCGGGGTACTTTTAATTTACATGAGTTTAACTGTGTAGTATACGGCCATAATTAATAACCAAGCAACGGGGATTGCGTAATAGGCCATGGCGCTGAGTACGCCGCCCGCAATCAGGGCAATTGCCAGCAGAAGCACCATGATAGCACAGGTCACATAGATAAGAGCGTAATTGGCGCCCTTAGGCAGAAGTTCAATCTCGCGCCCCTTAATGGACAGAACGCCGTGCTTTTTCTGAAGCAAACGGGCCAGAACTGCCAAACCGGCCAGCACCAGAAGGAGCAGAGTAACACCGATGTACAGCCGAGTGGTTTTCCCCTCCCGGAAGATAGCCCATAGACCCAGCATTCCCAGCCCGCAGGCCAGACCCACCACCACGAAATCGCGCTGGTAGAGGTAGTAGAGCAGTGCCAGAACTGCCGAGCCGATAATGACATAGGTCATAAGCTGCACTCCACCCATGCCGAAACGCCAGACCATAAAGCTACAGACTGCAAATCCCGCAAAGAAAGCAACCAGCACCGTGGGAAGCACAGCTGCCTTTCCGGCCTTGCTGCAGCGAAGAAGCCAGTAAACACAGGCCGCTGCCAGAAGGAGCCCTACGACAGGAAGGAAGGGGAGAAATCGGCCTATATTCCAAGCCAGGTTAATCTCTGCATCCGTGGTCTCAAAATTAATGTAATACCGCTCCGCCAGTCGGAGCAGTGCCACCAGAGCGGCTGCGGCCACCATCCAGAAAAGAGCCTTGTTAAGGGCTATGTCTTCCTGGCGCTGACGCTCTGTTTTTTCTTTCTTGTCCATTCATCCATCTCCTACGACTTGGAACTTTCGATTAATCTTTTGTATTTTAACAGAAAATTACTGGTTTGGCAAGTCAAAGCGTCCGCCCAATGCGGGTGGTTTTTTATATTTCCCCTTGTATGCCCTCGGTTGAGAGAATACAACACGCCTCAGCCACTGAAAAAAAGCGTTTTCGTCCTTGTGGGGGTGGGCGGGTTTTAAGTGAAAACGGCGCAGCATGGCGAAATTTTTGCGGAACAAGGCAGAGGACGGGAGCGGGCTGTCGCCAGACAAGGATTACAACGCAGGCCTGCGAAAATCCCGCCAGAAACAAATTCTGATTTCTGGCCGGATGGACCACTAGATGCATGGCCGTGTTCTAGGCAAGGAGGAGCGCACAGCATGGGGGCGCGGCCATGCGCCTAAAAACCGTGTTATGCTCTCTCAGCCGAGGGTCATGTCATCGACACACATTTTACCGTATTTCTTAATTATTTTGTAATTATTTTGTGGTGCATTTTCTTTTCAAATAGTATATGATAACATTCAGATAAAAATAGGAGGAATGATCCCAAATGAAAACTTCGCTGACGAAGCTAATCGCGCTATGCCTTGGCCTGGCGCTCATATTGCCTCTGTCCGCATGCGGTAAAAAGGGGGGCGATGCATCCACTCCCACCGCCTCACCCAGCCAGGATGCGGGACAAGCAGACCCCACCGCGCCTGTGGACGGCAACCCAGACCCACAGCCCTCCGACCCCGCCACCGGCGGTACACCCAGCGACTGGGTTGACCCGGAGGACGCAGTACGTAATTACTGGAAGCCGGAGCAGCTAACCCAGGCCTGGGGGCCGGGTCAGGTAGTGGAGCACCTCTTTTTCCACCCTGTCATTGCCTACCCCGAATTCGCTTTTACCTCTCCTACCATTTCTGCCAGCGAGAAAAAAGGCCTGGACGATTTTATGGTGACAGCAGAGGAGTACACCAAAATCCTGGAAAGCCTTTATAAAAACAACTATATTCTGGTGAACATGGCGGACGTGTGGAGCGAGTACACCACCGAAACCGGCGAAAAGCGGATGCAGCGCAACACGCTGATGCTCCCGGAGGGGAAGAAGCCCCTGGTCTTTTCCTTTGACGATGTAAACTACTATGACTATATGCTGGCGCAGGGCTTTATGTCCAAGCTCATTCTCGGCGAGGACGGCGACATTTGGGCCTACGGTAAAAATCCCTACACCGGTGAGGAGACCATTAATAAGGACTTGGACGCCACCACTATTTTAGATGAGTTTGTCCGTGCCCACCCCGACTTTTCTCTTAACGGCGCTAAGGGCTGTTTCTCTCTCACCGGATTCCAGGGCATCTTGGGCTACCGCACCCAGAACGACATTGACATCGGCCCGAACGATCCTGCCCGTCCCGCCTTTGACGCTAAGCGCCAAAGCGAGATTGACGCGGTGAAGCCCATTATCCAGCGGCTCAAGGACACGGGCTGGACCTTTGGAAGCCACACCTGGGGGCATATTCGCCTACCCAAGCAGTCCATGGCCTCACTTCAGAAGGATATGCTCCGCTGGGAGGAGGAGGTGGGCACTCTGGTAGGCCCCACCAACATCATTTTCTATCCCTTTGGCGGACGCCCGGACGGCGACAAGGATCAGGGCGAGAGCTACGGTGAGCAATTCAAGTGGCTCCAGAGCCAGGGCTATCGTATTTTTGCCAGCGTTGGCATTAACTCCTACTCACAGATTAAAACCGGCATCTCCGCCGTCATCTGCGACCGGCTTCACCCCGACGGCACCACCCTCCGTGGCGGCAAGGTATTTGAGCGGTACGGTCAGTTCTATGATGCCCGGGAGATTATCGACCTAAAGACTCGGCCCGACTACGGTGTGGGCTGGTAAGTTTTATAACGCTGCTGCCGTTTTAATATGGCAGCAGCGTTCAGGCTGGCGACG
>CAZDDZ010000053.1:0-19173 GCA_964504285.1 uncultured Pseudoflavonifractor sp. | reverse complement strand
GCACGCGAAAGCGGGGGCTCCGCCCCCCTTTCACACTATCCCCCCGCTCAAAAGCTGCAATCTTTTGACTTCTATTTTAAAAATTGCCGTTTTCGCAAGCAGAACGCCCAGCCATTCGGCTGGGCGTTCTTGTTAATAAAGTCCTTGTGGACTTTTTCGGCGGACTGCCGCGTCTGTGCATAAATGCGGGGGATAAAATCAGTGCTGCCGTCTACGCCGGATCTACCCGCACCCATATGAGCATGTAGTAAAGCGGGGCCGAGGCAGCCTGCTCTACAAAAAGGAGCCGTCCCCCGGTGCAGCTGGCAAAGCGATAGTGGTGCTTCCTCGCATATTCAAGGAGGGGCGCAAGTTCCTTAGGTGATATGGAAAGAACATCCCGCACAGGGACGCAGGTGCGAATAAAATGACCTCCAGGTTGAAAAAATGCCTGGTCGGATAACGGAAGACGAAAGTGATGAACGTATTTTTCCAGCGCACCTGCCCCAACGAAGATGTGATACGGCTCGTCCCCCGTGTGAGAATTAAGCTGCTCCAATGCAATTGTTGCAGAGACATAGGTAAAGGGGAAACGGGTCACCCAGGCATTAAGACGAGAGTTTTGGTCGAGTCCGTTTGAGTCCAGGGCAGGAACGGCCCAGGTAGCCGGTCCGTCAAATTCCTCCACACGATTGAGAATACGCACTCCACAACTGGCATACACCCGTGTCTCCCGCAGGCGTGCCAGAGAGAGTTCCAGATGGGCAATATTCTCCTGCAGCCGTTCCTCCCGTCGGGCTAAATCGTGGCAGTAGCCCGCCATAGAGCCCGCCTCAAGGGTCTCCTTAATTGAAGGAAGCGCCTTCTCCTGACTGCGAAATTCCCGTACAAGGAGGATCTGAAGCGCGTCGTTTACGTCATAGGAAAAGTAGCCGTTTTCCCGGGCCTCCGGGCGCAATAGGCCCACCTCCCGGTAGTGCCGTATGGTTTCCGGGCTGACGCCTAAAGCGGAGGAAAGCTGGCCTATCGTGAAATTCATAACAATTTTCCTCTCAGGTATTGACCATGTGGCAACCGCAGGGTTTACACTCGGGATAAAAGCCGGTCTAACAGAAATTATATGGGGAAAGCAGTTGAATGTAAAGCATGCTTTTTCTAGATTGTTTTTGAAAGGTCGCTGTGTCCGTCTTTGGGTGAAAAGACAGATGCACGGACTTTTCAAAAAGACTCTAAGAAACCGGCAAAATGAGGAGGAAAGAACATGAAGAAAACCGGAAAACTTACCGCCCTGCTTCTTGCCCTGGGTATGACGGCCTCTTTGGCGGCCTGCACACCTGCGGCCAGCACACCCAAACCCACAACTCCCCCCCAGGAGAGCACACCTGCCCAGACCGGCATGACACCCGGCACATATGTCGGTATCGGTGATGGCCGCAACGGCGCCATTGTCCTGAAGGTGACCGTTGGAACCGACAGCATCGACGATATTCAGGTAGTCACCCAGCATGAAACCTACAACGTGGGTGAGGTACCCGTAGAGACCTACCCCAGTCTTATTGTGGAGCACCAGAGTCTGTCCGTGGACAATGTCACGGGCGCAACCATTTCCAGCATGGCATTCCTCAGCGCCGTGCGTGACGCCATTAAGCAGGCGGGCGGCGATCCGGCTGAATTTAACGCCGAAATTGCGTCCGACGCAGTGGCACAGGACGAGCAGGCCGATGTGGTCGTTGTGGGCGCAGGCGGTGCGGGACTTACCGCCGCCATCAATGCCGCCGAGGCAGGCAAAAAGGTCATTCTGCTTGAAAAGCTGGGCTGTGTAGGCGGCACCTCCAACTACACAGTAGAAAGTCTGGGCGGCAATCAGACCATAACACACAAGGGAGTTGGCACAACTCTGACCTCTGAGCAAGTGCTTGAAAATTACATTAAGTCAAACCCCAACGGCAAGCCTGAGGCGTTTGAAATTTTGGCCAAGGAGAACGGTGTTCAGGCCGATTGGCTCAGAAGCATCGGTGCTATGCTCACCGTTACCAACAACGGCGCTACGGTTACCTCCTCCCGCGAGGCCGGCAAGCTGGGTCTGGTAGTTGTGGCCGCCCTGAATGCCGAGTGCGAGAAGCAGGGTGTGGATGTGCGGCTAAACAATGCTGCCACAGAACTTGTAACCGAGAACGGCGCAGTTGTAGGTGTAAAGGTGAAAAATTCTGCCGGGGAGTACACCATTAGCGCCAAAAGCGTGGTCCTGGCCACCGGCGGCTTCGGCGCCAATAATGCCATGGTGGCTGAGCAGGTGCCCAGCCTGAAGGGCTACCAGTCCGCCTGCACCGTGGGTGCCACAGGTGACGGACAGAATATGGCTGCTGCGGCAGGCGCGGCCCTGGAAAACATGGACTACATTCGAGTAAACTTCACCTACCATACCCAGCCCAACGGTTATTATTATTACATGGGCAGTCTCTTTAACACCGGCGCTATCTTTGTTAACCAGGACGGCAAGCGCTTTGTAAACGACCAGGGCGGCTACGGCGTCGGCATGAAGGTCGTGGAGCAGGGCGGCTCCGGATGGGCTATTATGGACAGCTCCACGGTAAATGCTATGCAGGATGTGCGTGAGTATATGGAGTTGGGTCTTTTTGAAAGCGCACCCACCATCGCGGAATTAGCTGATAAGATTGGCGTGGACAAGGCAGGCCTGGAGCAAACCATTCAGACCTACCAAGGCTATGTGGCCAACGGCAAGGATGAGGAGTTTGGCCGTGGTATGGTTAACATGTCCTTTGACGAGGGTCCCTATTACGCCTGTAAGATGACCTGCCGCGTGCAGGGCACCTTCGGCGGTGTTGCTACCGGCGTGGATACCCGCGTGGTCAATGCAGCCGGTGAGGCCATTCCCGGCCTGTATGCTGCCGGTGAGTGCGCCAGCGTAGGCACCTGGGGTGCCAACCCCGCCGCCACCAACCTGGTGTTCGGCAAAATTGCGGGTGTAAATGCCGCAGCCTATGCGGAGTAAGTAAATAAGCTTTTACAGTGTCCCGAACCGACTTGGTTCGGGACACTGTTTTATTGGTTTAGCAAAAGGGGAGCTGCGGCAATCTGCAACTTTTTATATAATCCCCAGCAGCCTTGACACCGACGCCACCAAAAAGCAAACTACCATTCCAATTACCGTAGGCACCGCAAAGGAAACGACCGTCCACTTGGCGCTTTTTGTCTCCTTTCCTATGGTCATGCAGGTAGTGGAGCAGGGCCAGTGCATCAGGGAAAAAAGCATGGTGCACACAGCAGTAAGCCATGTCCAGCCGTTGCGCACCAGCAGGTCACGCAGGGCGTTTAAATCACCCATATCGCTCAGGCTGCCCGTGGCCAGATAGCTCATAATGATAATAGGCAGCACAATTTCATTGGCAGGAAAGCCCAAAATAAAGGCCATTAAAATGACACCGTCTAGCCCCAGCAGCCTGGCAAAGGGGTCTAAAAAGCCGGTGCAGTGCGCCAAAATACTCAGTCCACCCACCTGCACATTTGCAAAAATCCAGATAATAAGCCCCGCCGGAGCCGCCACTGCCGCCGCCCGCCCCAACACAAAGAGTGTGCGGTCAAACACCGATCGGACAATGACCTTACCGATTTGAGGCTTGCGGTAAGGCGGTAGTTCCAGTGTAAAGGAGGATGGCACCCCCTTTAAAATTGTTCCGGACAGCAGGCGGGAAACCCAGAAGGTCATACACACTCCCAGCAAGATAACCCCCGTAAGCAGCAGCGCCGATACTCCCGACCGACCCGGCCCCGCGTTCCCCCCCACAAAGAACATGGTAAGAATGGCAATGAGGGTGGGAAATGCGCCACCATTGTAAGGGCAACTTCTGTCCGTAATACGGCGAATGGATGACTGGCAGCTTCCTATTCGCCGTATATAAAAATATCGAAATTTTCCCCGTCCCACTCACATTTTTGCACCAGCAGACGAAGCATGATTCGCTTTTCATGAATGCTCATTTCTTGAACATTTGCCTTAAAATCAGCCAAGAGTGAACCCATTAGACCGAGCTGCGCCTTGGGATTATCCTTGTCGTAAAGCCCTGCCTCCGCTTGATGTTTGGCGGCTTGGAGTTCTTTCAGTTCCTCACCTAGCTCCGTCACACGGTCGCTGACTTTTGCTACCACCGTCGCATTGACTCCCGTCTGCGCCAGCACCGCAATCAAATTATCGATTTCCTTGCCGCAAGCGTCTATTCGGCGTTGCAGCTCTTTCACGGGATTTTGTGTGTCGGTTTTTTTTACATCCTCCTTCAGCCGCTCCAAAAGCTGATACAGGCTTGAAGTTTCATTGTCATAGGAAAGCAAATATTCACACAATGTATCATCCGCGTTTTGCCCACCCAGGTTTTGGCAGTCGCAGACAGCTGCGCCGAGCTGCATTTTGTCCTGACATATGTAGTCGAAGCCGGTTCTGTTTGCTCCACTCCGGCTTTTTGCAAACATCCGCTTTCCACACTTTTTACAGTAAATTGCGCCAGAGAGCAGCGAATAGTCGTTATGCGTATTCGGCCGCACTTCATGTCCATGGCGATTTTCTTCTAATATCTCCTGCACCGCCACCCATTGCTTGCCCGGTATCTGCCCCTTGTGCTTTCCCGCCGCAATGATCCATTTCTCAATGGGATTACGGGGGACATGTCCTTTGGTATAGTCTCGTTTATTATATGCAAGAATTCCCTGATGCCCGGATGTATGCGCCAGGTCAAAGCACACGTCAGCATTGTGATGGGTAAAGTAATTCCACGCGTCCTCATCGGCGGTGCAGTAAACCGGGTTTTGCAAAATTTCTTTAATCCCTGGCAGAGAATAGTTTTGGCTGCTTCTTGCCTTTGCACCCTGCCTGGCAAGTTCTTTTCTGACCCCGTTTAAACTGCGCAGCCGTAAAAACAGGTCATATATCTGGTGGATAGCGTCAATTTCATCCGGGTTTTCTTTCAGCATACACGACGATTTGATTTTCCCGTCCATGATAACTTCCTGAACTTTTTCGGAAGCAAAGCCCGTCGGGGTCGTCCCTCCCAGCCAACGCCCCAGCTTGGCCAGCATAAGCATATTGTCCCGGACGCGCTCGGCAATGGTCTCACGTTCCAGCTGGGCAAATACGCTGGCAATGTACATCATGGCCTTTCCCATAGGGGTGCTGGTATCAAATTTTTCTTTGATGCAGACGAACGCTATTTCACGGTCATTCAGTTTTTCAATTAAGGAGGCAAAGTCGCCCACATTTCTGCTGATACGGTCAAGCCGATAGCACACCACGCAATCCGGCTTATCCCGTTTTATATCAGCCATCATTTTCTGAAATTCAGGTCGATCCAAACTCTTTCCCGAATACCCCTCGTCCTCATATACTTCTATCTCACGCTCCGTCGCACCAGGATAATTGTGAAAAATGTAGTCCTTACACATCTCAATTTGGTTTTCGATGGACTCCCCTTTGCCAGTATAGACGGACTTTCTGCTGTATACCTTAAAGGTCATATACGCACCCTCTTTCGGCAAAATATCAGATGGCTGACTAAAATTCTAGATAGTGCTGACATGAGTTGAGATCGCTAGATTTTGAGCAGTTTTTTTGCCTGAAAAGGCAATAAACTGCCAAAAGATGGCGGTCGAGCGCTCGCGTCAACACTATCTAGCGCATGCAATTACCGTTTTGCGGTTATTGCACTATATGCTACCCTCGGTTGGCAGAGTATTGCACTTTGTCAGCCGAGGGTAAGGTTAAGATTAAAACGCAATGGGGCCGCTTCCTCATACGAGAAGCGGCCCCATTGCGTTTTGTTTATAGCAGTGCATATTTTCTACAATTTCAAAGTCTGCACCACACTGCCCACTTTTATCCGGCCCGGTACATTGCGCGCATGAGCATGGTCGCAAGCTCTGCCCTGGTTGCCTTGCCGCCGGGGTCGAGGATACCGCCCTCCTTGCCGGTAATCAGTCCGCTTCCTACCGCCCACTGCATCGCACTGCGGGACCAGCCGGTAGGCGCGTCGGTAAAGGCTGACAGATCGTTGGTTTTGCTAAGATCATCTTTTTGCAGCTTTGCGAAATTATAGAGGAACTGTGCCAGCTGCTCGCGCGTTACATCGGCATCGGGGGTAAACTTACTCTCGCTGCCCTGAGCCACGCCGGTTTCCGCTGCCCAGGCCACAGCATCGGAGTACCACTTGCCGGAGCCCACATCAGTAAATGGTGCCTCGGTCTTTACGTCAGGACTGCCCGCTATGCGGTAGAGAACGGTGACAACCGTGGCCCGGCTGGTATTCCCCAGGGGGGTAAAGTTACCATCGCCGGTGCCTTCCATCAGGCCATGCTGGGCAGCATAGGTCACGGCGTCGAAGTACCAGCTCTGCGCGGACACATCACGGAAGGTTGTGACAATGGGAGCAAAACGTGCCTCAATGGTGTGCTTTGCCTTCACCTTTGTAAAGGTGTAGGTGGCCTTTTTGCCCACGCTCACACCGTCCACCAGTACATCGGCAATGGCATAGCCCTCATGGGGGGTGATGGTGTAGGTTTTGCTGCCGCCCATAGCAACCTGGCTTCTGCCGGACGGGGCAATCACGCCGCCCTCTCCGGCGGTAGCGGTAATGGCATAGGTCATTCCACTGCTGGGGTCGGAGGTAGTGCGCTCCACAGTGAGCACATAGGTGCGCTTATCCGTGTTGTTCCGGGCAGTAACCTCAACCGTAACAGTGTTTTCGCCTGTGCTCAGATTTAGAATTGTCCCACCGGCCGCCAGCGGCACACCGTTGACTACAACGGCCGCGCCGGGGTCCTTTGCTGCCGCCACAATCAGGGTGCTGGCCGCGGCGGTAGCGGTCTTGGCGGTGTACTTGGTCGCGTCCTGTGCATCCACCGCAAAATCAGTTACCCTCACCGGGATTCCGGTGGCAGAGAGGGAGGCAAGCTCGGCGTTAGTATCGTCGTTCAGCACCAGCTCGCCGTAGGTCACCTTGACCGACGCGCCCTCCTCTTGGAAGGCAAAGGTGGGCACACTTACGCTCTCCTCGGCATTCAGGGTAATAAGACCGTTATTGATGGCGCGGCTCTGGGGCTGATAGCTTTGCAGCGTTTCCAGCACCCTGCCGTTCTTGTCCAGCAGGGTTGCAGTAACGTTGCCGCTGCCGTCCACAGGCTTTAGGGAGTTGTTGCGTACCGTCACGTCGGCGGTGGTCTTGCCGCCGCTTACATTCTGCGCAACCGTAATGGTCACCGGCTGACCCGCACGGGTCAAGAGGCTCTCCAGCTGGACGCTGTCCGTGTTGTTGCCGGAGCGGAACTCGGGAAGCTCTTTGCCGCTGTCCTCTACCCATACCTTTGCGTACAGGCGCATACCGGCGGCGGGAATCTCGCCGCTTTCTTTCAGGTTTTTCGAGTCGAGATAGCCATCCAAATCAAAAGTGGCATCCACACAGAGGGCTCCGTTGTCCGCCAGGGTCAATTCCTTATCCCCGCTGATGGAGATGACCTTTTGACTGCCGTTGACAGCCACCGGCTCACCCTCCAGGAAGGAGTTGTCGTAGAAGGCCACCTTCAATGTGCGCCCCGAGCCTGCAAGCTTTGCGGCCCCGGCGTTGTAAAGGGTCAGGCGCAAATCCCGCTCTCCCTCAGCCTCATCCAGCACCTGCATTGCGGCAATTCCCGTGTCGGGGTAGTCCAAATAGAAGGTGCCTGCGGTTGCCTTAAGGGTTGTCGCACCAAAGGTTGGCACAATGCTGTAACCGACATTCTCAATTTTCGTGCCGGTGGGGTGATATAGGGTGAGGGTGGCGCTCTCGTTGGGGGCAAGGTTGACTTCAAAATCCTTAACCGACTTGCCCAGCGTAATTTTCACCTTTTCCAGTGTCTCAAAGCCACTGTTGGTGACGGTGAACTGAACGGGCACCAGACTGTTGACCGCCAGATTTTCATAGTCCGCCCACAGCCCTGAAAGGGTCATGGTGTTCTTGTAGGTCTCTGTGGCGGTAAAGAGCTTGGTTTCGTCCCTAGGCACCCTGATTTCTTCGCCATTGTCATCCGTAATTATATCAAACACATCGGTCTTGTACTCTGTACCTTGAAGAACCGCCTTAATTTCATTGGTGGCGGGGTCGCTCACGTAGGCGTCAAAGTGGTCAAGAGCGGTGTTTTTGGGCAGAGTCGCCACGTCCATGGCGGCGGAGAGCCCGATTTTCTTGCCCTCGGGCAGGAATTTGACTGCCAGCAGGCGGTCGCCTTCCACGTTCTGGTTCTGCCCGGTGAGGGCCCACATAATGGACAGATTCTCCAGCTTGTCAGCCGCCACAAAGCGGAAGTTGTTGCCGATGGTGACGGTTTTGGAAATCTGACTGAGGGACTCGGGGAAGGTGGCGGAGGGCAGACCGTCCTTGTCCAGCGCCGCCATGCGGATATCCCCCACGCCGTCGCGGACACTGTACCAGCCGATTACAAACCGCTGGTCGTCCGCGCCGCACTCCACCGCAGCAATTTGTGGGTTTTCGTCCACATAGCTGTCGTTAGTCAGCATAATGGTACGGCCCGGGTCGCCGTTTTCCTTAACGATGGAGCAGGCCATTTCATAATCGGTGGAGATGCCCTTGCCCGCGCGGTCCAGGGTATAGACCACGGCGGCTTCGCCGCTTGGCAGCATGGCGGCCTCGATGCCCTTAATAGAGCCGGAGGTGCCGGGGTAAAGGGTCTTAGTCTCTCCCCAGGCGGCGCCGTTATAAATCTTGTAGAGTACGTTGTCCTGCACGGTAAAGTCCATGGGCTTATCGGAATCGCCGGAATAGACGCTGCGCCACGCCACGATGGCCTTGCCGCCATTGGTGGCCACCACGGGAGCCAAATCCGGCGTGCCGTTATCGGTAATCCGGGTGGAAACCCAGCCGCCGCCCGTGTTCACCGACGCCACAATATCGGTGGCGTTCATGAGCACGGCTTGGGTGTTGTTCTTGACTTCCTCCCCCGCCGCCATCATGGGGTCGGTATTTTGACGAATCCAGGCTGCGACAGCAAAGTCTTTCTTGCCCGCCAGACGCAGGTCGGAGTCACCGTAGCCTGTAAATCCGTCAGGCGCGGTAATCTCGCTGCCCTCGGGATACTTGCCGTTACCGCCCTTTGCCGTGGCGTAAATGCGGGTGTCTGTCAGCTCATCGCTGTTTTGGTCGAAGGCGTAGAGCAGATACGCCCCGTCGTCGGTGATCCGCGGCAGAGTGAAGGGATATGCGTTTGTCTGCAAGCTTGAAAGCCCATTATTCGGGTCGATGGAGCGCAGGCGGGTGGCCGGCGCTCCCCACGTGCGGTCAAAGTCATCCAGATAGTCCCGGCTCTCCATGGTAGCCTCGGCGCTTACCAAGGTTAGCCCGCTGCGGGCACTGAAGGCCGCCAGTGCCGCCGCCTGCTGCTCCAGACCGCTGCCGGTGTTGGCCCAATAGGTCTGAATCTTGTCCCAGTCACGGAAGTTTTTGCTCCAGCTTGCCCCTACCGAAGCCAGCACCGCCTCGTAGCTAATACCGATTACCTTTAACACAAACTTGATGCCCACCTCGCCGGTGAGTTTCACGGCCTGGCCGTTTAGTTGGCGCAGGCTTTCGTTTGCCAAATAGGTGCGGGAGAGAAACGCGTTGGAGTTATCCACTGCAATTTTACCGAAGATGCCAAACTTGAGGGCAACGATGGATAAGTCAAAGCCCACACCGCCAAAGGCCTCAAAATAGGCGTTGATGCGCAGGGTAGTCAGGAAGTCAGTGACATATTGCGAGTCAATACCCTCACGCCATTCCAGCCCGTCCCCCATGACCTTGTAGCGGGAGGCCATTTTAAAGTCCAGCTGAATGGCCGCGCCCAGCTCGAAGGAGGCAGTAATGGGGATGGGGCCCGCCATCTGGTTAATGCTCTTGCCGAAGCTGCCGCCAAAGCCCACGGTAAAGCCACCGCCCAGGGTGAAAATTTCCCACTTCTGAGTTTTAAAGTTAAATTTAATCAGTGCGTCGTAGTAGCCCTCTAACTGGCCGCCGAAGCTGCCGCCGCTGCTGACGCTCTTGCCGGTACTGGCCAACTCCTTGCCGCTTTGGGCGGCTTCCTTGGCCGCGCCGCCTGCCAGATCGGCCGCATCCTCCGCGCCGAAGCCCAGGGACAAGTCCTGCTCCAGAACCTTCTTCTCCACGCTCAGTCCGTTGCCGTCGTACTCCACGTCCTCCAGACCAAGGGAGTTGTACCCTGCCCAGATAAAGGCCTTAAAGGTGGCCGCGTCATCTCCTGGGCTGATAATCATTTTAAAATTGCTGGTGTCCACAGGGCCGCCCACATCACCCAGCAGGCCCATCAGACCATTGAGCACCTTGTTTTTATCCGAACCCATATCCTGCCCACCCAGGCCGCTGCCCTTGGTCAGGTCTACCATAATATTTTGCGCCGTCTCACCCTTTAGCTTGGGCGCATTGGACAGGTCCGCCGCCTTGAGATCGGTGGGAATTTCCTTTTGCAGGGCACCGCCCTTTAGCACCTGTACTTTGAGTCCGCGGGGGTCGCCCTCGGGTATCCAGCCGGACTTTGTCATGCTGTCCGGCGTCAGGGTCAGGGTGCTGCGCACCACGGGGATGGAGGAGAATGGGTATGTAATGGTCTCGCTCTTCTGGGCGGCGGGTTGAAATCCAAATTCATCCAGCAGAGTTACCGTATAGTCCTTAGTCGCCAAATTTGATTCGCCCCAGAGGAGTACGGTGCTTACAAGCTCAGTGCCGTCAGGGGTAACCTCATTGGGGCCGATGACATCCGGGCGGTAACGCACATTGCGCACGTCTCCGTTTTTATCCAGGGCCTGCTGCCAGGTCAGAATCAGCTGGGGCGTTTTGGACGCAGCCTCCAGTGTAACAACGCCCTCGCCGGTGCGGGAGCCGATTACTACGGGGGACACGCCGTTTACATAGCACAGCGCCGGGCAACTGCCGCTCATGCCCGTCAGCTCAAAAATGTACTCCAGCTTATCGGTGGACTTAAGCAGCTTTCCGTCTTGGTGGGTCTCCCCTTTTTCCGAACTCCAGAACTGGGTCACATCCATCTGTATGGTCAGCTTGCCGTCTGCGCCGGTGGTGACGATTTGCGGGGCTTTGCCGTCCTTCAAGGGACTATTGTTAATGCCAAGCTGCGCTTCCTGGCAGTAGCCGCCGTTTTTGTACACGCCGCCACGGACAGTGACCTGCCCCGCATAGGGCGTACCGTCCGGCTTTTTCAAATAGAGGTCGGTGCGGGCCACCTTCCGCAGAGTAATGCTGTTGAGGGGATAAAGCTCAAACAGGAGTGTGTTGCCCTCGCCGGAGCGAATGCTCTGGGCGGAAAGGGTACCCAGATAAAGGGCGTCACCATCTCCGGCATCCACAGCCCGAAAATAGACGGGACCGGTGATGCCCTCCGGCTCGTAGAGGGCCAGCGTGCCCTGCCCATTGGTTTTTACGGTTTTTTCCGTACCCTTGCCGTCGGTGTAGGTGAGGGTGGTTGCCAACATGGGGGTTGCCTGGAAAAGATAGAGCCTGTTTTGCAGGCTTTCCACCTTGACATTGATGGAGGTACTCATGCCGGTATTGGCATGGGTGGCGGTGATTTCGGTGCCATCTGTCTCACCCAGGCCGGCAATCGCCATAGTGGTGGAGGGCAGATAGGTGCTGTACCCAAAGCGCCTTATATCCTCATAAAAACCGCCCTGCTTAAAGTTAAGGCTTACCTTACTGTCGTCCTCGCTGCTCCACGCAATGCCGTCCTTGAGGGCGCTCCAGGCGTAGTCATTATAGTTAATGCCGATGGGGGCGTTAAGACCCAGCTGATCCCGCAGGGCCATAATGGCATCGGTCTCGCCTGGCAAGCTGTCCATATTTTTGTCCCGATTGGAGAGGAGGATGCTGTCTTCCTTGGCCCCCGCCTCACCTACCACAATGTCCAATGCCTTGGAATTGTAGACGTAGAACTGATAGCTGTCTGTGTTCCAGGCGGTGTCGCTGGCATTTTTCGCCGCAACGGTGACCACGTAGAGTGCCCGCAGCTCTCCTTCCGGCACAGCCGCCAGCTCAAAGGAATCGTCACCGCTGGCGGTAGCAATTTGTTTGCCGTCCACAACCTTTGTTGCCACGCCGGTTTCGTCCACCCGCTCCACAGTGAGCGTTGCCGTGGTGGTGTCCTCTTTAAAGTTTTCAATGCTCCAGCTGACGGAGGAGGTCTCCGCGCTGTCCAGTGCGTACAGGCTCTCCGGCGGAGTCAGCTTTACCGTGACGGGTATGGGGTTTACGATGATGTAAGCGTAGGTGTAGAGCTTAATGCCATTTTGGGCCACATCCTGCCTGGGGTGGGGAGCAGAGATGCGTACCGTATAGGCGGGGGTACCGCCTACGGAAAGAGCTGTAAGTTTTTCGGCAGGAATCTTATGAGAATTTGTACCTATATCCAGACCATCAACGGAATAAATCGGGGTTTTTTCGGTAAAATCGGTGTCGGAAGGCCAGTTTCCCTCGAATACCTCTAGGGTATAGGTCACCACGTGGGTGGTATTTTCGGGGTCGAGATACTGGGCAAGATTGCCGTACCACCGCACCTGGGTCTCACTCTTTTCAAGTGCCACAATGCTGTCGCCGCCCTTGGGCACCACAATGCCCGCCTCAGCCCCGGCGGTAACGGTGTAGGTGGGAGAAGTAGCAAACTTCACCTTGCTTGCCGCGTCGCCGGAGGGATCGGTCAGGCCCAGTGCGCCGTCGTCTGCGGTAAAGGTAAAGGTCACCTCACCCAGCTTTTTGCCGGACAGGGTTACTGCGCCGGTTTTTGCGTCAATGGTGGCAATGTCCGTGTCGCTGCTGCTCCACGCGCCGGTTTTAAATGTGGGACTTCCGGTAAATTCCACCGTCAGCGTGGGCACATAGGGGTCTGTGAGACTCAATTCCCGCTTGTCGCCTGTATCGTTGACGGTCAGGCCATTTACAAAAACCATGGGATTCACCGTTACGGCGACCGTTTTTCCGGTATTCACATAAGTGGATGTATCCCAAACTTTATTTTTCTGCTCGTGGCACACAATCTGGTAGGTATAGGTCTTGGCGGTCGTGCCGAAGCTCAGCGCACCGGTGTCGGCCACAGCACTGACCGTATTGCCTGTCTCCTGTAATTGGAAGGGAATCAGTGTGCCGTCACCACCCACAAGCCGGGCAAAATACGGCGCAGTCTTACCCGCCGCGGGGTAGTTTGTATATTTCGTTTTATAACCGGTAGCCTGGTCCAGTGTCAGCTTGAGTTGGGTGCCGCCCGCCGCCTCGGTGGGTGGGAGCGGGGTTTTGGCAGCGGCAGCGGCGGTGACCGCATCCTTTACAAAGCAGGCCTCCAGCGTCACGTCGGTGAGGGGGTAGTTGACGGTGGGGGCATTCATGGCGTTATCGAACACGTCTTTTCCACCGGCGACAGAGGTCACCAGCACCTGCGTGGCGTCTCCGCGCTGTACCGAATAGTGGAATACGTGGGTGGTGGCTGCGGAAATGCCGCCGGAAGTCGCTTTGTCCTTACAGGCGCAGGACGAAAGGGTAACGCCGTTTGCGACTATGCTTAGCCCCTCGCACTTCACCGGCTCGTCAAAGGTAACCTGAATGGGCACAATCTGTCCCAGACTATAAATGCCACGTCCCGCCGCAACCGAGGCGACCGTGGGGGCTTTGGTTTCGGTCACCGTCACCGTGCTGCTGGTCAGATAGCTACGGAAGTGGTTTGTGGCGGTGTATACCGTCCCGTCGCTGCCGGCGGATAGCCTGCTTGTTGCGCTCAGATCCTTGAAGGCCGAATACGCATAGTCCTGCAGACTCTTTGTTGTATATACATAGTTTTCTAAACCCAACCTTACGTTAAGGCCTGTGTCGCACAAATTGCTCAGAACATAGCTGGCCTCCGGCACCGTTGTCTTTGCGGCAAGGATAACTCTGCATCCAGAGGTTGCCTCCAAGATGTCATTACCGGGGTTAAAGGCCGTTTCCAGAATTGTTGGCTCCACCGGATAGTTGAGCGCAAAAACCGCATTGAGTTCCGGTTTGGTTTCATTCCTTCCTACACGGGTTTGCACTGTTGGTGCTTCGGATAGTGGAAGGCTGGGATTACCCCCCGCAAAAATCGTGATATTTGGCGTGGTTCCGGTCTTAGGATGCATCCGACAGATATTGCCATCAATATGAATATCGTTTGCTCCTAGCACCAGAGGGTGAGCGTCCTGTCTCGGCGAAAGGCCAACAAGATTTCCAAAAAAAGCCTCTGCTTTTATATCCAGCGAAATTCCCCGCTGTGCCAAATCCACACCATCCAGTGCCGCTAGCATGGAATTGATGTCCTGTTTCTCCGTTTTGCTGGCACCGTCGAAGTTTACCTTGTCCCTTGGCAGAATAACCGGCATGACAAAATTACTCATGCTTGTGCCGCCCAAAACACCGTTCTCAGCCAGCACTGCGTCATCTGCCTTGACTTTGGCAAAGTCACTTAGTCTGAATTTGAGCCCGTTTATCATGCTGTTCCA
The DNA here is from genome assembly GCA_964504285.1 of uncultured Pseudoflavonifractor sp. GTDB lineage: Bacteria > Bacillota > Clostridia > Oscillospirales > Oscillospiraceae > Pseudoflavonifractor. The sequence continues at coordinate 4,637 of CAZDDZ010000053.1, read as the reverse complement.
GCTAAAGTCTGTTTTGCACGGCTGAACAATGCGGAAGGTGGTGCCCGTATTGAGGCTGGAGTCCATAGCCACACCCACACCATCGGTAAATTGCAAATAGGACAGGTGCTTGCCGGTATCCTTGCATAGGTCCGGCGCTGTGCCGGGGGTGACGGCAACCGTAATATTCACGGCGGCGGTCCCCTTTGGAATGGTCACCGTTGTCTCCTCCCCCAGTGCAAGGGAAAAGGACGCCGAACCACTGGCGGTTAGCTTGGTGCCCGGCCTGGCATTGGCATCCTGAAAACGAACCTTAAAACTGACGTCCTGGGCCAGCGGCTGTCCGCCCAGCCCTTCCAGAGAAATGCGAAAATACTCCGGATCGTTGCCCGGCAACGTCATTTCCCTGTTACTGTAAGAAAAGCTTAGATAAGGGCTTTGCGCAGACCGCGTCTGGCCATACAGGCTGATACCCTCATTTTCAATCTGATTCATCAGGCTGTTTAAATTTTCCGTGGCCTCTGCGCCGAAGGTTTTACCGGAGAAATAGGTGCTCTGAATCCGGGCAAGCTCGGCCTCGATTTGCAGCATGATCTTGAGGTCGCTAAGAGAAACCGGCGTGCCGTCTACGCTGACAATTTTCGTCAAATCGGTGGCGGGGTCGTCCAGCATGGCGCGCACCGCGTCCACGGTCATGGGCTTGCCGTCCATGGTGATGCTGGCGGTCAAATCCAAATTTCCCTTTTCGTCCAGCAGACCCAACCGCTCCAAAAGAGCGCGGGCCTCGGCCGACGTGCCCCCCGTCAGCTCTGACAGCTGCTCATAGATGGCGTTATTTTGTGCCGAGGTATTGCCCAGCAAATTGCCCACTGCAGCCAGCGCTTCGCCTGAAATTTGCAGCAACAGCGTAAAAACCAGAACCAATGACAGCAGTTTTCTTACCGTTTTTTTCATCCTTAATTCTCCCCTATCCTTATCAGCACCATTGATTGCCAAGGCGCAAATTAGACTGCGACTAGAGCGTATCTAAAAAGTAGCAAAATGCACAGAAACGCAGAATTTTTTTGTCAGGCAAGCCGATTTTTTGCAGCCATACTGACGTATGGCAAGGAAAATTGGCGCAACATGACTACAAAAGACAAGTTTGTGGACGTTTTGATACTGTTTAGATACGCTCTACCATTCAGCGTATCATGACAGGGTAAATATAGCATAAAAAATGGCGAAAAACCGTATTGATTACGAACGGGCGTTAAAACAACGTGAACGGGCCTTCGGCTTTGTAAACAAGGCCGGAGACCCGCCGCCAGACTAATCTCACCATACGCACACCCAAGCGCTTTTAAGAACAGAAAAGTTTGCAAATGCAAGATATTTGTCTCGCAATGCTATGTTTTTGTCATAGGACAGTCCTAATCGGCAATACCCTGAAAACAAAAGGGGGGGGGTGACTGTGTCGAGGGGGAAAATCAAAACCGTTAGCGTGCATATCGTACCCACCCCGGACTTCTCCACCCGAACAGAGAAAATAAACGAGCTGTATGTCACCCACATTAAACGGCGGATGGAGGCCGCGAATCTCTCAGCCAACGAACAGCTCACCGTAATCGACGGTATTCTAGCCGCACTCAAGACCGTGGGCAAATAACATTTTATCTTTTAAACAATTGTGTTGCCCTTTGTGTGGTGGCGGGAAACGCCCGTTGCAGGGCACAAAATTATTGGTGATGATGGCAATTAGCCGCTCCCGCGGGGAGTCGATAATTCGGCAACCTACAATTCCCGCCGCGTTGCAGCCAAAGCCCATGCACATGCTAGGGCAAAAAACAGGATGCCGCAGTGCACCGAAAAAGACGATTGCAGTTTTCAAACATTAAATCCGCTTTCCTACCACCCCTTACTATGGTATAATAGCCGCAAAGTGGCTATTATACGCGCATGCGGGCACTGGGTGCCCACGTGCCGGTGGCATATTATACCGCAGCCTGCGTAATCCGCCCCTATCCGAAAGGAGTTTTTAACAATGGACCACCACGAGCAGGTTCACAAGCGCCGCGTTCGCTATCGGGGAACGCACCCCAAAAGCTACCAAGAAAAGTACAAGGAACTTGCACCGGAGAAATACGCAGACGAGGTGGCCAAGGTAATTCAGAAGGGCAATACCCCCGCCGGTATGCACATCCCCATCTGTGTGGAGGAAATATTGACATTTTTACAGGTTACACCGGGTCAAGTCGGACTGGATGCAACTCTTGGCTATGGCGGCCACACATCACGGCTGTTGGGGCAGCTGGAAGGCAGAGGGCACCTATACGCTTTGGATGTAGACCCCATTGAAATCGTAAAAACTCGGCAGCGGCTAAACCGAATGGGCTACGGCCCTGAAATCCTGACCATCAGGCAGCTTAATTTTGCCGACATCGACCGGCTGGCTCCCGAGACAGGTCCCCTTAATTTTGTGCTGGCGGACTTAGGCGTTTCCTCTATGCAAATCGATAATCCCGACCGAGGCTTTTCCTATAAAAAGGAGGGCCCCCTCGATTTGCGTTTGAATCCAGAAAAAGGTATTTCTGCCGCCCAACGGCTTCGTGAGGTTACTCAAGGTGAGCTGGAGGGTATGCTGCTGGAAAATTCGGACGAGCCCTACGCCGCTGAAATTGCCAAGGCCGTTGTTTCCCACATAAAGCGCGGGGGCGAGATTGCCACTACCACCCAGCTGCGGCAGCTTATTGAGGATTTGCTGACCTTCCTCCCGGCGAACACACGGAAGGACGCGGTAAAGAAGTCCTGCCAGCGCACGTTTCAGGCGCTGCGCATCGACGTGAACAGTGAATTTGAGGTGCTGGGTGCCTTTCTGGAGAAGCTCCCCCACCTTCTTGCCAGCGGCGGGCGGGTGGCCATATTGACCTTCCACTCAGGGGAGGATCGGCTGGTTAAGCAATCCTTCAAGCAGCTTCTGCGGGACGGGGTTTACAGCGAGATTTCCAACGAGGTCATCCGCCCCTCCGCAGAGGAGTGCAGCCGTAACAGCCGCGCCCATTCCACTAAAATGCGCTGGGCAATTAAAGCCTAGGGAATCTCTGAAAATTGCCGCTCTCCACCTTTGAGGGAGCGGCAATTATTTTTCTGTCCATTCTGCAACATCGGTACCACCGGCAGTATCCTCAATTAAAAAGCGAAACCAAATGCTCACCTGCTGATATTTTATACGACCATGCTCAGTCTGCTCATACCGCCCCTGACCCACCTCAATACGGTCAATCAGCGCAAAGAGCAGATCTGTTGTAAGCTCCTCCATTTTCATATATCGCTCCATGGTCCCGGTAATTCGAGAAAGGCTATCTTCTGTCTGCGCAGTCTCCTGCGAGACGCTAAGCGAATTGTTTAACATGTCCACCCTGGTTTGCAGTTCTCCCATCCGCGCCTCGTACTTTTCCAGCAGCTTGCGAAAGCGTTCTTCACTTACAGTTCCATCCAGCCGATCCTCGTAGAGCTTTTCAATCAGTCGCTCAGTCCGTTGCTGCTCATATGCTACTTGCCCTACCTCTTTTTTCTGGGCAGTCCCACCGCCACTCTCCCTTAACTGCTGCTGCAAGTCCCGATGGAGGCTTTCCCTCTCCTCCCGGTTTAGCATGGTGTGCTCTCGCACCGCGTTCAGCACCAGAGCATAAAGCACGTTATAGTCAATAAAATGGTTGGAGCACTCGCTGCTTCCGTAACACTTGTAGCCGCCGCAGACCAGATTAGCGGGGCTGCCTTTTTTCCGCGTACCTACCGTAGACATGCTGCGTCCGCAGTCGGCGCACTTTGCAAGTCCTGAAAAAAGGTTTGTAAATTGTCCCTTCTTTTGACAGGCGCGGCTTTTTAGGCGCTTTTGAACCTGCTCAAAAAGCGCTGCGTCAATGATGGCCTGATGGGTATTTTCCACGAGAATCCAATCCTCCCGCACATTGCGCAGGGTAGTCTTAGACTTGAAGGAAACTTTTGTGGTTTTGCCTTGGGCCATATGCCCCAGATAGACCACATTACGCAGAAGCTTGGTCACAGCCGCCGCTGTCCACTCCCGTCTCTTAGTGTAGGCCCGCACATCCAGCTGTGGGTGTAATGCACAGCGGTAGAGAGCCGGGGATAAAACACCCCGCTCATTAAGAATTCCGGCAATTTCCGACGGCTTTTCTCCATTCGCCGCTTGAAAGAAAATTTCCCGCACCACTGCCGCCGCCATCTCATCGGGGATCAGATGATTTTTGTCGGCAGAGTCCTTTTGATAGCCATAGGGGGCAAAGTTCCCAATGTAGGCCCCCTCGTGCATTTTAGTGGCAAAGGCACTGCGAATTTTTTTACTGGTATCCCTGGCATACATTTCATTAGTAATGTTCGCATAAAGCAGGGCATGGCACTTACCCTGCTTTATCGACTAAATTGTAGTGGATGACAACATCCCTGCATTTCTGCCCGTCAATGACCTGTCGCTCGCCAATCTCAATGTAGTTAATAAGCTCCAGCAGCATTTCTCGGTCAAGCTGCTCTATCGCAACGTACTTCTTGATACTTTGTAGGTACTGCTCAATATCACGCTCATTCTGTGCGGTATCGGCAAGACGCTTTTTCAGCTCCTGCACCAGAGCCAGCTTTTCCACACGCTCGGCTTCGTATTT
>CAZDDZ010000052.1:0-19306 GCA_964504285.1 uncultured Pseudoflavonifractor sp. | reverse complement strand
GATGCATCGCGCAGGTACCGGTGGTGCGGCGGGGCAGAATCTTGGAACGCTCAGACAGGAAGCGGCGCAGCTTCACTGCGTCCTTATAGTCAATGTGTTCCACCTTATCCACGCAGAAGGTACAGACCTTACGGCGCTTGCGGCCGCGGGGGCGCTGCTCTCTGCTGTCTCTATCCATAGGCATAGTGATGAACCTCCATTCATGGGGCAAAATACCCCTTAATAAAACGGACATGAACGGTCATGTCCCTACAAGGTTGGGTAGGGTGCTTGATTTAGAACGGCAGCTCGCCGTCGTCGTCGGCCAAATCGCCAAACTCATTACCCGCCGGGCCCATAGGAGCCGAGGTGGGGGGAGGGGCGTACCCGCCGGTGGGGCCGGAATAACTGCCGCCGCCTTCGCCGTCCCGCTTGGAGTCGCCGAAGTAGACATTGTCCGCAATGACCTCGGCCGAGCGGCGCTTGCCGCCCTCCTTATCGGTCCAGTCACGAATCTGAAGTCTGCCTTCTACCACGGCCATGCGGCCCTTGGTAAAAAAGCGGGAGACAAATTCGGCTGTCTGGCGCCAAGCAACCACGTCAATAAAATCGGTGGCCTTTTCGCCGGTGGATTTGTCCTTAAAGTCGCGGTCCACTGCCAGGGAAAAGGAGGCCACAGGGGCTCCTGCCTGAGTGTGCCGCAGCTCGGGATCACGGGTCAGCCGACCCATGAGGATGATTTTGTTGAGCATTTACACGCCCTCCCTTAGATCTCGTCCTTGCAGACGACCAGGGAACGCATCACGCCGTCAGTAATACGGAAGATACGATCCAGCTCCAGGGGGAAAGTGGGGGCGGAATTGAAGTTCATGAGAACGTAGTAGCCGTCGTTAAGATCGTTGATGGGATACGCCAGACGACGCTTGCCCCACTCATCAACCTCAGCCAGGGTACCGTTCTGCTCAACCAGAGTCTTGAACTTCTCCACCAGAGCGGCGGTGGCCTCCTCACCCAGATCGGGCTTCAGGATGAAGATGACCTCGTAATTTGCGTTTAACTTTGCCATTATTGTGCACCTCCTTATGGACATATGGCCCCTGCTCTTTGTCAGGGGCAAGGATGTTGCTGCCTACTACACATGCAGACAAGCTACACTATTATATAGGAAAAAGGAGAATTGTCAAGTGACAATCCTCCTTTTCTTTGAATTTCTTTAAACTAAGTGAGATTTTTCCTTGATAAAGGCTCTCAGCCAGTCACCGGTTTCGGGGTGATCTAAGGCAAAGTCAATGGTAGCCTCCAGAAAACCGGTAAGATTTCCGGTGTCATAACGGCGGCCCTCAAAGTCCACCGCGACCATCTTGTTTTGCTTACAGAGCTTTTGCAGCCCGTCGGTCAGCTGGATTTCACCGCCATAGCCGGGGGCCTGGTGCTCCAGAATATCAAAAATATCGGGGGTGAGGACGTACCGACCCAGAATGGCGTAGTTAGAGAACATTTTTTCCGGGGTGGGCTTTTCGTTCATGTCGGAGACAGCAAAAATCCGCTCCTCCAGGGGGGAGATTTTTACCGAGGAGTACTTGCTGATGGCCTCGGTGGTGACCTTCTGTACGCCGACGCAGGAGGCGTCATATTTCTCTGCGGCGGCAATGAGCTGGCCCATCACCGGTTTTTCAGCGCGCATAATATCGTCGCCCAACAGAACGGCAAAGGGCTCGTCACCCACAAAACGGCGGGCGCGGGAGATGGCGTGACCCAGGCCCTTGGTCTCCTTCTGGCGGACGTAGAAAATATTGGCCAGGTCGGCGGCACGCTTGACTTCAAAAAGCTCCTTGTCCTTGCCTGCTTGGTTTAGGCGGGTCTCCAGCTCGGGATAGTAGTCAAAGTAGTCGTCCATGGCGCTTTTGGCGCGGTTGGTGACAATGAGAATGTCCTCAATGCCGGAGGAAACGGCCTCTTCGATAATGTACTGAATCACCGGCTTGTCCACCATGGGAAGCATTTCCTTGGGCACGGTCTTGGTGGCGGGGAGCATACGGGTACCCAGCCCGGCGGCGGGGATGACTGCCTTACGAACCTTCATGCGAAAACCTCCAACATTAGCGGGCAAAACGGTGCGGAGACCGCCCCGTTGCCGCTTATTTTTAGATATGTGCCGGCGCAATCATGGGGCGCAGCGCCTTAATTTTGGGTAAAGCCGTCAGCAAAATCATGCCGAGCACATAGCATGCGCCCAGCTCGCCCAGACCGATGGTAAAGGCATTAAACAGATAGGCGGGCAAAAAAGCCGCCCCGGTCTGCGCCTGAGAAAAGGCGATGACTGCACCCACAATGACGGTGTTGCAGATTACGGGTGGCAGCGGTGCCAGCCACTTGTTGGGCATTTTCATGGTCCAAACAGCGGCAATCAGCGTGGCTAGAGAGCCGAAGATAATATCCATCGGGCCAAACGGGGAGAGCAGATTGGCAATCAGGCAGCCCACGAACAATCCCGGCGCGGTGGCAGGAAAGAGGAAGGGAAGAACGCACAGTGCTTCAGAAAAACGAAATTGGATACCAAAGTAGGTCAGGCCGAAGATGTTGCCGAAATAGCTCATCACGGCGTAGAGCGCCGCCACCATGGCGGCCAGAGTCAGGTCTTTGATAGTAAACTTGCGCATAAAAACAAAACCTCCACTTTTGTTTAGAGTACGCCGCGCCGGCGCACAGCGGTGAAAGTCCCTTATCCCGGGGGCATGGCGCGTATGCGCCCCCGGACGGCATTCTTTTCACCGTTTGGACTGGATTGGAGACCAGTCGAAAGTATTGTAACACGATTTTAGACAAAAAGGAAGTGGAAACGCAATGCGTTTCCACTTCCTTATAGCCTGTCAAAGAACCGCCAAAAGTCTCGCAGAGTTTCTGCCAAAGGAGGAAATAAAGTAGAATAAAATCCGGACCAGGCCATGTGCCTGGGGCGAGTTTGGATTATACTGGTCAGGCTTGGGGGGGCGAAGTTCCACCTAGAAGGCTGTCTGAAGGCTTGTCCGGTGCTATTTGCGCTCGGCAAGCTTGATGACCATCGCCGTGCGGTCGTCTACCACCGTGTCACGGCTTTCACTCTCCTTAATCAGGGCACAGGCCAAATCCTTAGGGCTGTCCCCGGCAAAGGCGGCCAGAAGTTCCCGCAGCCATATATCCTCACCGGAGCCGGTAACCCCGTCCGAGACCAACAGGACACAATCCCCGGCCGTCAGTTTGATGCTGCTCTGGTCGGGAGCGCCCTCGCCCGCCGCAAGACCGGCCGGAAGGGCGCTGCCGGTGATGCGGCTGACCTTGTCACCGTGGCGGATGTAGGTGGGGGCCGCGCCGTATTTATAGACGGTGGCGTCGCCTGTAAAAAGGTCGACCCGCAGTAAATCAATGGTGGTAAAGCCGCCCTTCTCCTCTCCGCGGAGCACCAGTGCACCGTTAAGAGTACGCAGTGCAGCGTCGGGGGTCACGCCGGCCCGGAGAAACTGCTCCAGCAGCCGGGCAGCCAGGGAAGAGTCCTCGCCCGCCTCGGGGCCGCTGCCCATACCGTCGCAGAGTAGGACATAGAGACTGCCGTCGTCCAGCTTGAACCACGCCCCGGTGTCGCCGCTGACAGTCTGGCCGTTCTTCTTTCGGGCGGCTACGCCGGCCACCGCCATCAGAGGCTCGGCCTGGGCAAAGACCAGCCGGTCACATTTTCGCCCCTCGTCCACCGATACTCGTCGCAGGGGGACGCCTGCCAGGGCTGAGAGCTTTTGCAGCTCATCGTCGGTAGTCAGGCTTTCCAGCCTTGGCCCGTCAAACTCAATCCGCAAGTGGCCCGCTTCATCGTAAAAAGCGGCAGTTTCGCCCTCCAATCCAAGGGCGGTCAGGTGCTGACGGAGACGACGCTCCCGCACCGGGTCGGGGGTAAGCTCCACACCGAACTCGGCGGCGGCGGTGCCCAGAATATCGGCCAGAGAACCGTACTGGCGGCAGACTGAGGCCCGGTTTTCCTGCAGGCGGGCCTTGTACTGGCGGCGGTAGAGCATAGCGGAGAGCTCCTCGTTGGCGGCGGAGAGGAACGCGGGGAAGCGGAGGCAGCGGTTAGAAAAGTGGGCGGGGAAATCACCGGCCTCCCCCCGGCCCCGCTCCAGCATGGCGGGCAGGGCATCGTTAAGGGCATTAAAGGTAGTCACATAGTCCTTCTGCCAGCAGGAGCCCTGAAGGGCACACTTGCGGCAGACCTGCTCGGCGGCCCGGTCAAAGACGGAGGATGCGTCGTTGTCGTTGATGCCTGGGGCGGTAAAGGCCGAGCGCAGGGACTCGTGGAGGGCGCGAAAGGCCTCGGCAGTGCAGTCCAGCTTTTCCTTTAAGTAAGCGCGAGCTTTAAAAGCGGTGTCGTGGGGGGCTTCGGCCACCCACAGGGATCCTGCCCAGCGGAAAAACCGTTCAGGCAGGAGCATAAAGAGCACTGAGGCCACAAAGACTTCGTACAGCACCGAAATTTGTAGCCCGTCGTTCCAGGTCCAAAGGACGGCAACGGCGTTAGAGAGAACGTAGGTAATAGCTCCAAAGAGCTTGCCCTGCTTGCGAAATACCCCCGTCATTAGTCCTGAAAACCCAAATGCCATGCTGTAAAAGGGCGCGCCTCCGGCGGCGATGTCCATGGCCAGTCCCGCCGATACTCCCACGGCGGCTCCTGTCCCCACGCCGTAGCGGTACCCGGCCACCATCACGCACAGAGCGGCCACAAAGCGGCCCAAAGATAGACCGCCCAGCACCGTGATTTTGGACAGGGTAATGAGCACCGTGCCCCCCAGAATCAAAAGGCTGATGAGCTGCTTCATGGTCAGGCCCGCCGTCTCACGTTTGCTGCTCCAGGGAGAGAGGGCGGTACGGTAAAAGTAGACTGCCGCCCCCACCAGCAAAAGCTCAGTAAGGAAGAAAACCGAGTCGGCGGTAAACCACCCCCGCTTGGAGAGGTAGACAAACCCGGTTAAGCCGTCCAGCAGCGAGGCACACAAGGGCATAAACCAAACCCTGCGCACCGCCTTTACATCATAAAAGGCGAAGGATACCGAAAAAACTAAAATAGCGGCGGCCACATAGCGCAGACCCTCGGTAAATCCCTGGAAGGAGAGGTAGCCAAAGCAGGTGCCCAGCAGGGCGGAAAAGCCCTCCAGCCCAGAGCCTGAGGCACCCACCATCGCCAGCCCGAAGGGAGCGTATCCGCCAAAAATCTCGGCACCCGACAGCATTGCACCCAGCAAAAAGCGGATGACGCACTCCGCCGTATGTACTAGCGCCGGGGCGCGCAGTACCAGCCGTCCTGTCTCTCGCATTTCCTCCCTGGCTTTTGCCGCCCGGGACTTTAGAGTTACCTTCGTTGCCAAAGCAGTCTCCTCCGTTTCGCACCCGGGCTTGTCCCGGCATGGTCGTGAAGATAGTATAATCCAGTATATGGAAAAACAAAGTCGGAAAAGAAAGACGGATTTACATAAAATGGAATATTATTACAAGAAAAAAAGGACGGCTTGAGTGAACCACTCAAGCCGTCCTTTTCGTACTTACTCCTTGGAAAACTGATCCTTACCTACCGCGCAGATGGGGCAGGTCCAGTCGGCGGGCACATCGTCCCAGGCGGTTCCGGCAGCAACACCGTTATCGGGGTCGCCCTCAACGGGGTCATAAATGTAGCCACAGACATCGCAGACATACTTATCCATGATGAAACACTCCTTTTTTCTCGACAATCATAGTCTTTCCAGGGCAATGGGGAATGATACCCGCTTGCTCAAGGAACGCCTTTATGATACAATGGAGCACACCATTTGTCAATCGAGGTTTTTGCGTGAAAATAGGAGAAATTGAAATTAATTCAAGGCTGGCTTTGGCCCCCATGGCCGGAGTGACTGATTTGGCCTTTCGCACCATCTGCCGGGAGCAGGGAGCGGGGTATACCGTCACCGAGATGGTGTCTGCCAAAGCTCTGTGCTATCAGGATAAAAAGTCCATTCCTCTTTTAAAGCTGGGAGAGGGGGAGCATCCTTGCGCCGCCCAACTTTTTGGCAGCGACGAGGGCTGTATGCAGGAGGCTGCCGCCATTGCGGCAGAGGTCTCCGGTGCAGAAATTTTGGACATCAACATGGGCTGTCCCGTCCCCAAGGTGGCGCAGAACGGCGAGGGCTCGGGTCTAATGAAGAACCCGGAAAAAGCGTTGCGTGTGGCAGAGGCGGTCATCCGCGGAGCGGGGGGCAGGCCGGTTACCGTCAAATTTCGCCTGGGGTGGGACAAGGGTAGCATTAACTGCGTGGAGTTTGCCAAGGCTATGGAGCAGGTCGGCGTGGCGGCAGTGTGCGTCCATGGGCGCACCCGCACCCAGATGTATGCCGGATTTGCCAATTGGGACTATATTAAGGCGGTCAAGGAGGCGGTGGGCATTCCTGTGATTGCCAACGGCGACGTATTTGACGGGCCATCTGCCGTGCGTATTTTAAAGTATACCGGGGCCGACATGGCTATGATTGGCCGTGGCTGCTTTGGAAATCCCTGGGTCTTTCGGCAGGCTGAAGCAGCCTTGGCCGGGGAAGAGATTCCACCTCTGCCCCCCCTCCGTGAGCGGTGCGATACGGCGGTGCGTCAGTTTGAACTGGCTGCGGCCCAGAAGGGCGAGCACATTGCCTGTCTGGAGGCAAGAAAGCAATACGCCTGGTATCTTAAGGGTGTGCCCCACGCCGGGTATTATAAGGAACAAATCAGCCATATCTCCGTTATGCAGGATATTTACCGCATTACGGCGGGGATTCAGCGAGATTTAATATAATTTGTAGGGACATGATTTGCCATGTCCCTACGCCGAGAAAGGAGGGTGAGGAAATGGACAACGAGCAGGAGCTAATTTCCCTGGCGCGCTCCGGCGACCAGGAGGCATTTGGTCAGCTGATGGAACAGCACCAGGGCCGTATCTATAACCTTACCCTGCGTATGACCGGCTCACCGGAGGATGCCGCCGAGCTAACCCAGGAGGCTTTTTTTAATGCCTGGCGTGGGCTTTCCAAATTTCAGGGAGACAGCTCCTTTGCCACATGGATTTACCGGTTGGCCTCTAACGCCTGTATTGACTTTTTGCGCCGGGAAAAGCGGCGAAAGAGCATTTCCATGACCATCTCCCTGGACGATGATGAGGACTCCCGTCAGGCGGAGCTGCCGGATGAGCGCTTTTCACCTGAACGGGGATTGGAGAAAAAGGAACTGCAGCGGGCTGTCAGCGACGGTCTGCAAAAACTCTCCGATGAGCATCGGCAGGTGCTGGTCATGCGGGAGCTGAACGGTCTCTCCTACGCCGAAATCGGCGACGTGCTGGCGCTGGAGGAGGGGACTGTCAAATCTCGCATTGCCAGAGCCAGATCGGCCTTAAGAAAGGTTTTAGTAGAAAGCGGGAACTTTTCCGAAAACCTATCGTCTATAACATAAACCAACCGGAAAGGAGGTGCTTCGCCATGAACGCCTGTGATGAAATATTAGACCTGATTAGTGCCCGGCTGGACGGCCCGCTGACCGACTGGGAAAATCAAATCCTTGCGGAGCACCTGACTTCCTGTCCCCAGTGCAAGGCTCTGGCGGATGACCTGCAGGAAATTCACGCCGTTATGCCCGGTCTGAACGCCCCCGCCCCCGCCTTTATTATGGAAAATGTAATGGAGCGTATCAAAGCTGAGGAGAGCAAGGTGGTTGCTTTCCCCGGAAGAAAGAGCTATCGCCGCCAGTGGCGCGCCCTTGGGGCCACAGCAGCGGTGTTTGCGGTGGTGCTGGCCGGCACCTTTGCCCTGCGGGGCGGAAGCATGAAGGCAAACTCCGGCGGCAATGCATCCATGCTGGACGCGCTGCCGTCCACTGCGCCCTCTGCGGCGGTGGCAGAGCCGAGAGATGTTCCCGCAGCGGGAGAGGGAGAAGAGACCCTTACGGCGCCTACTGCAGAGGATATTCTTGAGCAGGGCATCGTTACAGAAAGAGGGCTGGAGTCGTCGGATGAAAAAGGCGTTGCCGCTACCGCGGGGGAGGCGGATCCCACCCAGGACCCCGTGACCTTTGCCAGCCGGCCATATAGTCTGTCCGTTGGGGAGCAGACGCCCGAGACGGCCTGTCAAACCCTGTTTGAGCTGCTAAAGACGCAGAATTATCCCTCATTTGAGAGCACCGCACCCTGGGATGGCGCGGCCCTCACCGGCAGTGCTGAGGATGGCAATCTGGTCTACACGCTGGCTCCCGCTACCCGGGAGGGAGAGACCTATACCTGGGAACTGGTATATATGGGGCTGTCCGCAAACCATAAATACTACGAATTTCACCTCTGTGCCTCGGTAACAGGTAATAAAACAGCGCGTGCCGTTCAAGGCGGCTGGTACGGCGTAGCCGTAGCCGACGGCACAATTCTCACTGCCCAGGACGATTTGAAGGCTTATGAAAAGGCTGTAAACGACGAATAAGCAATGTGAAAAAGGGAGCCGCTTCATCTTTTTGAAGCGGCTCCCTTTAGTTTATTTATAGTGCCGTAAGACGTAATGTTATTTCAGCCCCAAAAAGTCCTCCATGACCTTGATACACGCCTTGGCGTTTTCTATCTCGCTCATCTCACAGAAGATACGCAGCAGGGGCTCAGTGCCGGAAAACCTGCCGATGATCCAGCCGCCGTTTTTAAAGTAGACCTTACAGCCGTCGGCGTAAGAGACCTTCTCCACCTCGTGGGGGAACTGGGGCAGCAGCTTATCCACCATCAGGAGCTTCATAATCCGCTCCTTCTCCGGTGCAGAAAACTTGTAGTCCTGCTCCTCCATCTCGTATTTGCCGTATTTATCGGTAATCTCCCCATAAACCTCGGAGAGCTTGCGCCCGGTGGTGGCAATCATCTCTACCAGCAGGGCGGCGGCATAGATGCCGTCCTTGCCCTGAATGTGGCCCCGCACCGTGAGACCGCCGGAGGACTCGCCCCCGATGACGGCCCCGGTCTCGGCCATTTTGCCCGAGATATGCTTAAAGCCAACGGGCACCTCATAGCAGGTTTCACCCAGATCGGCGGCAATGGCATCCAGCAGGTGGGTGGTGGCAATGTTGCGCACCGCCGCCCCGTGCCAGCCCTTGTACTTGAGAAGGTAGTAGTACAGCAGAACCAGAATCTTGTTGGGATGGAGGAACTCGCCCGCGTCGTCAATGACCCCCAGCCGGTCGGCGTCGCCGTCGGTGGCAATGCCAATGTCGCAGTGGTTCTCCTCTACAAAGTCCTGAAGACTCCCCAGCGTTTTAACATTGGGGGCGGGCAGACGGCCGCCGAAAAGCGCATCCCGCCGCTCGTGTATAATGTCAACGTCGCACCGGGCAGTGATGAGAATGGTTTGAAGGGCGGTTTTAGACACACCGAACATGGGGTCAAGCACTACCTTCAGACTGCGGGAGCGGATGGCATCCATGTTTACAGACCGGATAATGCTGTCCACATAAATATTCATGGGGTTAATCAGCCCAATTAATCCCTGGCGCACCCCATCCTCAAAGGGGACGATGGGCAGGCTCTCACCCTCCAGCGACTTGATGTACTCCTCCAGGCTCTGAGTCACAATCTCGTCGGCGTCCCGGCCACCGTGGGTAAAGACCTTGATGCCGTTGTAGATGGCAGGGTTGTGGCTGGCGGTAACTGCCATGCCGTAGGCCATGTCGTAGTATTTGACTGAGAACATAATGAGAGGGGTGGGCGCTTCGCGGTTAATGAGCATGGTGCTGATGCCCTCGGCGGCCATAACCTCGGCGGCCCATTGGGCGGCTACTTCCGAAAGAAAACGGCGGTCGTAGCCAATGATAAAGCCCCGGTCGGCCACGCCCTCGTCCTTCATTTTGCGGGCCAGCGCAGTAACAAGAAGCTGCACGTTGGCGCGGGTAAACTCATCACCAATAATGGCTCTCCAGCCGCCGGTACCAAATTTAAGCATATAAAAGTCTCCCTTCAGCGGTTAAGGGGCAGAATGGCGGCCCCTGTTAGAATTATCCCATAACAACGGTAACTTCGTTTGTGCTGCCCTCGGGCATAACGGGAATCAGACCGTCCGGGCAGGTCTTACCATTCACGGTGACCGAGAGAATACCCTTCTCCACGCCGGAGGGGTTGTGGACAGAAATGCGGTAGGAAGCTCCCCGCCAGACACGGGTAAGCGAAAACCCCTTCCAGTCGCCGGGTATGCAGGGGTCCATTCGCAGACCGTCATACTCCGGCTGAACACCCAGAATATAGCGGGTGGCGGCAAAGTAGCTCCAGCCACCGGAACCGGTCATAAAGGGGTGGCGGGCACGGCCAAAGGCGGTGTGGTCGCGGCCCATGATAAACTGGCAGTAAGAGTAAGGCTCACTCTGTCTGACTTCTATTTTATCATTCTGTCGGGCCGGACACAAGCTGTTATAAAATTTCATGGCGCGACTGCCACGGCCCAACATGGCCTCGGCGCACCACGCCCAGGGGTTAGGGTGGGAAAAAATAGCGCCGTTTTCCTTAATACCGGGGTAAACCCGGGTGACAAAGCCAATGGCATCGTCAGGTACGGTATAGCTGGGGGCATTGAGCATCAGTCCCCAATCGGTGTAGAGATACTCGTCCACCGCGTCCATGGCGGCAAGCCCCCGCTCCCGGGGCGCAGCGCCCGAGAGCACAGCCCAGGTGTTGCTCTCCATGTGCACCCGGCCCTCTTCGTCGGTCTGCACGCCGATCTTTCGCCCGTCGGCAGTGATGCCCCGGAGATACCATTTGCCGTCCCACAGCTCACGCTCGCAAACCTCGCCTACCTGCTTTTGCATGACTTGGTATCGCTCTGCGTCAGCGGTGCGCCCCAGATGGCGGGCCAGCTCCACAAAGTGACCCAATGCCCAGTAGTGGAGGAAGGAGACCATGGCGCTCTCACCGCCGCCCAAATTCAGGCAGTCGTTCCAGTCGGCCCGCAAGCCCTTGCAGATGCCGGTGGCTCCCACCTGCTCTGCCGAGAAGTCCAGAATGCGCATAAGGTGCTCGTAAATCGTGCCATTCCCGCCGTCGGCATAGCCCGTCACGGCATCGGCAAAGGACAGATCGCCTGTCTCCTTAATGTACTCAGTCACTGCGGCCACCAACCAGAGTGCGTCATCGGCGCATGCATCCTCCAGCCCGTGGACAATGTCATCCTTAGAGCGGGTAGGAATGACGGTGGGAGATTTGTAGGGGGGGGCTGCCTTCTTGGGCTCGAACCATGCTGGGTCAAAAAGGTGCAGGCCGTAGCCCTTGCTGACTAAGCCCTGCATAAGCTGCATCATCCGCTTTTTGCACCCTGCGGGATTAGAGTGGGGAATGGTCATGGCATCTTGGGCGGTATCCCGGTAGCCAAGACCGGTGCGTCCGCCCACCTCAATAAAGGAGGCAAAGCGGGAAAACATAACGTTGACCTCGCTCTGGTAAAGTGTCCAGGTGTTGATCATGGTGTCAAAGTCGCCGTTTGGGGTGGTGACTTGAAGTTTACATAATTTGTTGCTCCAAAATGCTGCCAGGTCATCAAAGGCGGCATCCACAGCGGTCATGTCGCTGTATTTTTCCCGAATACGCCTGCCCTCCTCGCGGTCGCCCTCGCCCAGCATCCACACGAGACGCGCGTGTTCGCCCGGGGCAAGGGTAACCTTCTTTTGCAGAACGGCACAGTGGTTGCCCCCCTTTTCAAAGGAACCAAAGCACGCCCCTTGGGCTACTGCCAGCGGGTCGGTCTCGGTGCGATAGGGGCCCAGGAAGGTATCCCGCAGGCAGTCAAAGCCGTCGGGAGAAAAGGAAGATGCCATATACTGGTGAGTGTGCTCGTAAAAAAGGTGGTAGTCAATGATACCGTCCTCATAGGAGCTGCCCGCGCAGTAAAGGGACATTTGCAGGTTTTGGTTGTCAATAGGAATCTGATGAAAGGAAAACTCCGCGTAGGAATAAAGGGATAAATTACGAACTGTATTGGATTTGTTCTCCAGCGCCACATCCCACAGCTCTACATTTTCGCCCCGGGGGATAAAGAGAGTCTGGCTGGCTGCAATATCGCTCCGCCCGCACTCATACACCGAGTAGCTCAGCCCATGGCGGCACTTGTAGTCCTTTAAATCCCCACCGCAGGGCTGCCAGGAGAGACTCCAGAACTCGCCGGTGTCATCGTCTCTTAGGTAGACATAATGTCCGGGTCGATCCATGGGTGCGCCGTTGGGGCGAAAACGGGTAATGCGGTGATACTCGGGGCTTTTATAAAAAAGGTAGCCCCCGGCGGTGTGGTTTACCACCGCGCACATATCCTCCACACCCAAATAGTTGGTCCAAGATACGGGCACATCCACCCGGTCGATTACATATTCCCGGCGCTCATTGTCAAAATGGCCGTACTGCATAGGTACAACGCCCCTATCCTCATGTTTTACTGTCATTATACAGCATGGCGAAAAATTGACCATTGCTTGGGCTGCGTTCTTTTGCTTTTGATTGGCAGGCAGGGGGGATGTGGAGCAATTCCCCTTCTTTTCCGCTGTTCCCAAAATAAAATGTCCCCATCCGATTCGGATGGGGACATTGGGTTACAGTAGAATGACGCCCGCGGCGTTGCAGGCGTTTATGGTCTCCTCGTCCCAGACGCTGGCCTGTACCTCACCGATATGAGCCTTACCCAGAAGAAGCATGCACAGACGGGACTGGCCGATGCCGCCGCCGATGGTCAGGGGCAGCGTGCCCTCCAGCAGCAGATGGTGGAAGGGGAACGACCTGCGGTTATCACAACCGGCAATGGTAAGCTGGCGGTCAAGGGATTCGGGGGAGACCCGGATGCCCATAGAGGAAATTTCAAAGGCACGCTCCAGCACCGGGTTCCACAGCAGAATGTCGCCGTTTAAGCTCCAGTCATCATAGTCAGGGGCACGGCCATCATGCTTTTGGCCGGATTTAAGGATACCGCCGATACCCATAAGGAAGGTGGTGGGGTGCTCCTTAACCCAAGCGTCCTCCCGCTCCTTGGGGGATAGGTCGGGCCACTTGTCCTCCAGCTCCTGGGTGGTGACAAAGCTGATTTCGCTGCTGACGGGAGGGATAACGCTCAGTTGGGGAAAAACCGAGCGCAGGGTGGACTGAGCCTGACAGACCGAGCCCAGAATTGTGCGTACGGTCTCCTGCAAATAGGCAACGGTACGGTCACGGGGGGCGATGACCTTTTCCCAGTCCCACTGATCTACGTAGACCGAATGAATGTTATCAGGCTCCTCGTCCCGGCGAATGGCGTTCATGTCGGTATACAGCCCCTCGCCCACCGAGAACTGGTACTGGTGAAGCGCCATGCGCTTCCATTTGGCCAGGGAGTGAACGACTTGGGCATCCCGCCCGGCGGCGGGAATATCGAAGGAGACAGCCCGCTCCACGCCGTTGAGGTCGTCATTAAGCCCAGTGGAGGCCTCGACGAACAGAGGTGCGGACACCCGGCGCAGATGAAGGGCACCACCCAAATTATCCTCAAAGAGACGCTTAAGCAAGCTGATGGCCCGCTGAGTGTCATACAAGTTGAGGCAGGGAGCGTAGCCCTTGGGGATATAGGTTTTGTCCATGTATACCGTCTCCTTTTAATACGCTAAAGCGAAAGATATTATATTATACGCTGAAAAACAGTCAATTGCAAGGAGACAGTTAAGAAGGCTTTGGATGGGCGCGGCATGCAAAACGGGGAATTGTGTTGACGGGATGGCAGTAGCATAGTATAATTTTAAAAGTGCATAATTTGGAAAATCCTAAAAATATGTAATTAAAAAACGAGGAGTGCTTATTATGAGGAAAAAGACCTTTGTATTGTTTCTTGCTCTTGCCCTGGTGCTGGGCGCAGGTATAGGCGCTGTGGCTGTCACTGGAAGCACGAAAATCTCGGCTCTCCTTAGCTACGAGACGAAGGTAGTCTATAATGGTGTGGAGCAGTCATTTGCGGACGCTAAGGGCAATCCCGTTTACCCCATTACCTATAACGGCACTACCTATCTACCCTTGCGTGCCGTGGCCAATATGATGGGTGAAAATCGCATTGCCTACGATGGCACTACCAAAACCGTCACTCTGGGCGCTGTGGAGCGTCAGCCCGTCAAGCTCACGACCCGCGGAAACAGCGGCGGCACCAAGTATTCCTGGGTCATTAAGGATGCAGCTGAGCTCAACATTACCGGCGGGGATGCCACGCAGACCTTTGAAAGCGGTATTCAGTGGAGCATCTGGAACGGCAGCTATTCTGTGGGCAAGGAGCGCCTTGTATATTGCGATGTGGCAGGTATGAGCTCCGTCACCTTTACCGCATGGGCTGACATTGATTCCGAAATCAGGGTTTACGACCAGGACTACAAGGTGGTTACTTCTTTTAAGCTGGCCAAGGGCTCGATGGTTTCCAAGACCGTTGACATTACCGGTCTTTCCAAGATTGCTTTCGGCGCCGATAGTCAGAGTATTACCGACGAGGGCACTATGAAGATTTTAGATCCCACCGTAAAGTAAAAAGCTCAGAAAGGCAAGGAGCGCGTTACGCGCCCCTTGCCTTTTTTTCCGCGGTTTAGTATAATAAAGCACAAGGTAAATAGGCGAGGAGTGATTCCCATGGATAAAATAAAAATGTCCACCCCCTTGGTGGAGATGGACGGCGACGAGATGACCCGGGTGCTGTGGGCGGACCTGAAAAAGGAACTGCTGGAGCCCTACATTGACCTGAACACCCTGTACTTTGACCTGGGCCTTCCCGAGCGGGAGCGTACCCGGGACCAGGTGACCGTAGACAGCGCCAACGCCACCCGTAAATACGGTGTGGCCGTAAAATGCGCCACCATTACACCCAATGCCCAGCGGGTGGAGGAGTACAAGCTTACCGAAATGTGGAAATCGCCCAACGGCACGATCCGGGCGATTCTGGACGGTACCGTGTTCCGCGCACCGATTATGGTAAAGGGCATCTCCCCCGTGGTAAAGAACTGGAAGGAACCCATTACCATCGCCCGCCACGCTTACGGCGACGTGTACCGCTGCACCGAGTACCGGGTGCCCTCACCCGGCAAGGCGGAGTTGCTCTTTACCGGCGCTGACGGCACCGAGTTTAGGCAGACCATTTACGATTTTGAGTGCGCGGGTGTGCTCCAGGGGCAGTATAATAAGGATTCTTCCATCTCCTCCTTTGCCCGCTCCTGCTTCCAGTACGCCATTGACACGAAGCAGGACCTGTGGTTCTCCACCAAGGACACTATTTCCAAGAAATACGACCATACCTTTAAGGACATCTTTGCCGAGATTTTTGCCGCCGAGTACCAGGACAAGTTTAAGGCACTGGGCATCGAGTATTTCTATACTCTGATTGACGACGCGGTGGCCCGGGTCATCCGCAGCAAGGGCGGCTTTATCTGGGCGTGCAAGAACTACGACGGCGATGTGATGAGCGACATGGTGAGTACAGCCTTCGGCTCCCTGGCTATGATGACTTCGGTGCTCGTCTCCCCTGATGGCAAGTACGAGTACGAGGCCGCCCACGGCACCGTCACCCAGCACTACTACCGCTATTTGAACGGGGAGCAGCCCTCTACTAACCCTATGGCCACTATTTTCGCCTGGACAGGTGCTTTGGCTAAGCGGGGTGAGCTGGACGGAAACGCCCCTCTGACGGACTTTGCCCACAAGCTGGAAAAGGCCTGTCTGGACACCATCGAGAGCGGCGTGATGACGAAGGACTTGGCCGGCCTATGGGAAGGGGAGTCCCCCGCTAAGAGTGTTACCTCAGCGGAATTCTTGGCCGCCATTCGTCTGAATTTGGAAAAGAGCCTGTAAACAATAATCTGCAAAAACAGTACCCACCCTTTATATGAGTGGTCATAAAGAGCCTTTGTGAATCTACCTAAAATACGAGGTATGAGGCGGACAGTTTCGGCTGTCCGCCTTTTTGTATCCTGAAAACCACTGGCTAGGCCAGTGGTTCAAAATAGCCTATGGCGATGAACAGAGCAGATGGAAAGGCCATAAGTTTACGGATTGCCACACCAGTGCGGCGGCACTGGTTCGCAATGACGGGAAAAGTAAGGCGAAATAGAGCAGGGTAGCGAAAGAAGCTGTCATTGCGAGCCAGCTATCAAACTGGCGTGGCAATCCGTTTCTTGACTGCGGCAAGAAGAAAAACTTGTGCAATGCGGGATGTCACAAGCAACCACCTACGCAACTGGCAGACATGCGGGTCCGGCAATGCCATTAACGATTTATACAGGATAGTCATATGATATAATAACTGCAAGGCAGTTATTATACGCGCATGTGGGCACCGGGATGCCCACGCGCTAAGATTCCAGTCCCGGCGCGGGACGCGCCGCGGATATAATATATCATAAATAAAATTTATGATATATTAGCACAATTCTATTTCCAATAACCAAGCCATAACGTCTTACTATTTTATGGCTAAAGGAGTAATTTTTCATGGGTTTAGATTTGTTCGCCAACAAAGACCAAGACTTGAGTCTTGTTAATCCAGGTGATACGATCACTTATACAATTATCTTTGCGAACCTGGTATCCTCGACATTACCGCTAACAAGTGCATTTTTTGTTGACACAATACCCGCTAACACGTCCTTCGTTCTAGACTCGGTAACGATTGACGGTAACTCAATCCCGGGCGATCCCTCAGTGGGACCTGGCATTCCATTGGGGCCGGTGGGCATTGCCCAAGGATTTCTTATTAAATTTCAGGTCAGGGTAAATGCAACTGCACCTGTTAATGCCCCAATAAGCAACTATGCTACAATAAATTATACTGCCCATGACGGAACTCAGGAAATTTCAGATAGAATTCAAACAAACGTAGTTACAGCCACTGTAATTTCACAACCGGTCATCACCAAATCGGCTTTAAGAAGCAGCATTGTGATTGGGCAGACTAACACCTACACCATCACAATTGATAATTCACTCAGTACGCTTCCAATGACAAATGTCTATCTCTCGGATGTTCTGCAATCCGGAACCTCCTATGTTGCAGGATCTACTGTAATCGGGACAAATGCACCTGTAGATGCAAATCCAAGTGTGGGGCAGGGCGTCTTTATTGGAACCATTGCAGGTGGAGCAACGCTTACCGTTTCATTCCAAGTGAAGATAGACAGCCTTCCAAATCCAAATCCACTATTAAATCAAGCTGCTGTAACTGCAACCATAAACACTCAACCAAAAACCTTGCCGTCAAACAAAATTGAAGTTCGGGTAGTAACGGCTAGAGAGCAAGCTATTACGGATATCATTGAATCGGTTGCACTGGAGCAAGCGGCACTATCTCATATTTTAAATGCAGAGGGCGAGAAACTTCAGAAGATCATCCAGCTATCAGTGGGTACGAACCAACTGTTAGCTGCAAACAAATCCGTTTCCAGCATGGTAAGTTCAGTGTCCATGTTGGAAATGGGCTTGCAGTCAAAACTGAATCTATTTAGTAATTGCTTATGCTAATAACTTCTTAAATTGCAATAACTAAATAGCTTAGATCACTTGTAAAAAGCCACTTGGGGGAATAGAAAAAGACAGACCCGTCCGTTAAAAAATATGTCTGGCTTTATGGATCCACCGGGGTGACCTGAACACCCAATTTGCTGGTTTCGAATTATGTCAAAACACGCCTTGGATTTTCAAAATCCAAGGCGTGTTTTCCCGTATTCAGCTTGTTCTGACCATCGGTTCACAAGTTGTCTTTATGAGCATCCCCATTTCGGGTGGGTGCTGTTTTTAGGAAAAGGGTGCCATTTCAACTCTAATAAACCAGCCTTGAGGGTGGCGGCAGACGGGGCAGAGAGCGGCAGCTACGGTGGCATCCAGGATATGGCCGCAGTTGAGGCACATCCACTGGCACTTCACGTCGGACACAAAGAGTTTATCCTGCTCCAGCAAATCCGCAAATTTTCCAAAGCGGTCGCCGTGGGTTTTCTCAATGTCGGCGATTTGGGCAAAGTAGTGACCAATCTCCTCAAAGCCCTCCTGATAGGCGATTTTGGAAAAACCGGCGTAGTCATGCTCCCACTCCTGATACTCATTGTGCTGGGCGGCACGAAGGTGCTGGAGCAGGGTTGGAAAAATATCCACCGGATAGGTGCCGTCTACCTGAATATTTTGGCCCGAGCACTTTTCCAGCTGATTATAAAAAATCTTGGCATGGGCCTGCTCCTGGTTGGCGGTAAAAGTAAAAATCGCCTCTATGACCTCCAGGCCGTTCTTCTTGGCAAGTCCGGCGGCAAAGGTGTACCGGTTGCGGGCCTGACTTTCACCGGCAAAGGCGCGCATCAGGTTTTGGCGTGTTAGGCTGGTGTTAAAATCGGTGGACATGCATGATCACTCCCATTTATTGATATATCGGGAGTATACCCGGGCTTTTGTCCGATTATGCGCGGGTCGTTTTTTCCTCTGTCACACGAAGTGCCTCATCCCGCAGAGCCTTTAGGCTGGGAAACGATGCACATTCCTCCACGCCGTAGCTGCGCTGGAGGAGGTGCTCGTTGGGAAGCCAGGTGTCTAGCGGAGCCTCATTATGCTGAATGACGGCCTCCAGCTTGTCCAGTGCCTTATAGACCTTAGCCTCCGGGGTTTGGAGCGCATCCATCTCAGCAAAGAGGGCGGTGAGTTCGCTCCGGAGAGGAGCGGGCAGGGGAGAGAGCATGTGCGCGACCGCGTGCACTTCGGCCTCCTCATCGGCGTCGGTCTTTTGGAAGGAGGGAATGTCCCCGGTGACAGCCTCACCAAAGTCATGGATGAGGCACATACGCAGCACCTTGTCCATATCTACACCGGGCAGCTCGTCCTTGAGCAGAAAGGCCATGACGCACAGACGCCAGGAATGGGCGGCCACTGTCTCGTGCCGCCCGGTAGAGGTCCAGGAGTGGCGGGTGTTGCATTTAAGGTTTTCCAGCAATCCTAAAAACCGCAAAAATTCATTGGGTTCCATGACAATGCCTCCTATTGCCCGTATTAGAGCCTTTCTGAAAAGTCCATGCATCCGTTCTTTTGAGAAAAATTTCGCCATGCCGCGCCGTTTTTTCTTGAAATCCGCCCAGGATTTCTGTGGAAAAATGGCTTGCCTGGCACAATTTCTGTTCAAAATTCCGGACACAGCGACTTTTCAGAAACGCTCTAGCCTGATGCCCTTATCGAGTCGGCTCACTTTTTATATAGTGTCCACTGAACAAATGCGGTTCGCGAACCGCATTTGCATAAAGAGCAAAAGTTGCTCTTTATGGTGGCAAAACAGTTCTGTTTTGCCACTTCAGATGCATTGAT
>CAZDDZ010000051.1:0-19447 GCA_964504285.1 uncultured Pseudoflavonifractor sp. | reverse complement strand
AGGCGACCGATTTCGGCATTTTGCCGAAATCGCCCTCAGACTGGCGACTTTGTCGGCAGTCTGAGTGATGCGGCAGGTAAACTGCCGCATCACTCAGCTTGTCTTTTTCCGTCATGGCAGCGCCAATTTTCCTTGCCATACGTCAGTATGGCTGCAAAAAATCCTGTGTTTCTGTGCATTCCGCTACGTTTGAGATACGCTCTAGGTGATTTCCGACATGCTAAAATTTTAGCCACGGTTCAGGACGCACCGCAATTTTATTTATGATATAATAACTGCAAAGCAGTTATTATATGCGCATTTGCCCACTTCGTGGGCAAGCGCTGAGATTTTAGCCAGCGGCCGAGACGGCCGCGTGGCGTATTATATCATGAATTGTATTCATGATATAATAACTGCACAGAATTATGGAACAAAATGGAGTGTTGCATGGTAGGGAAGTGGGAGGGAGATGAGCGAAATGGATCTGGAGAAGTATTTTGAACCAGCTCTGGAGATGGCACAGCTTGTACGCGCGTTTGACGAGACGGAAGGAGAGCATAAGGCACAAATTGGCCTGCAAATTTACAATTCGCTATTCATGGTTCACCTACGGGAAATTCAGACCATAGCCGGCGCGGAATTTTTGCGTGGCGAGCTGCCTGCGCTGTGTGTCAACACAGCCAAGAAGGACTTCTTTTACAATCCCGCGATTCCAAGGATGTCAAAGGGAAAGGCCAAGCACGAAATGCCCTATCATCGGCACGAATATTTAGAAATGGTGGTGGTGCTTCGCGGAACTTACATACAGTCCATCAACGGCGTCCTCCATCAACACACCGAGGGCAGCATTTGTCTGCTAAATCCCAATGTGATACACCGGGATATTGTACCGGAGCAGGACGACAGAGTGTTGTTTTTGGGTCTGTCACAAAACTATCTGCGGGGTGAGCTGGCCCAGAGTTTAAAACGCCATGCGGCACTTGCGACCTTTTTAGAATATCAGAGAGAGCGTGGTACGCAGCAATATATTCTGTTCCATCCCCTAGAGTTTGAACCAATAAAAAAGTTAATTGCGCAGATTTTGGAGGAGGATACGCAGAAATTACCGGGTCATCACGCTATTATCAACGGGTTTCTAACCCGTTTGCTGAATATGCTGGCAGAAGGGCAGCACTATGAAATTTGCTATCAAAGCGACTCGGAAATACATGAAAGCCTGGTTGCGGAAGTGCTTCAGTATATGAAAGCCCATCTAAAAAACCTGACGCGGACGGAGCTGGCCGCCTTTTTCCACTTCAACCCAGACTACCTCAGCCGGATGCTTCAAGAGGTCACCGGGCAGAGCTACTCCACGCATCTGCGGGAGATACGGCTGGACTGGGCCGCGGATCAGCTTCGGAATACGGAGCTAAGCGTCAATGCCATTATCCATGAGCTGGGCTTCTCCAATAAAGGCTATTTCAATCGGCTTTTTAAGGAAAAGTACGGATTTCTGCCGGGTGAGTACCGCGCTCGTTCTTGAATCATAAACAAAAACTAAAAAAGCTGGGTGGTTACCATTGTACAAAGTCGAATATGGTAACCACTCAGCTTTTTTTTATCGGTATAAGTGACTGAAATATTACCCCGATAGCGGTATAGTAAATGTAAAGAATAAACAAAAAAGCAGAACGCTGGCCTGGGCAATTTAACAGAGGTGATAATCGTGGATAAAATTGTGTTTCTGGGTGCGGGTAGCACCGTATTTGCAAAAAATGTCTTGGGCGATTGTATGCAGACTGATGCCCTGCGGGAGTTTGAGTATGCGCTGTATGACATTGACGGTGGTCGCCTGGAGGAATCCTTCCAGATGCTTTCGAACATTAATCGCAACTCTAACGGCGGCAAGGCCAAGCTGGTGAAGTACACCCAGCGCTTGGAGGCTCTGCGGGGGGCCAAATACGTCATTAACGCCATTCAGGTAGGCGGGTACGAGCCTTGCACCGTCACCGACTTCGAGATTCCCAAGAAGTACGGTCTGCGGCAAACCATCGGGGATACAGTAGGCATCGGCGGGATATTCCGGGCCCTGCGCACTATCCCGGTAATGCTTGACTTTATCCGGGATATGGAGCAGGTTTGCCCTGATGCAATCTTCCTCAACTACACCAACCCCATGTCCATGCTGACTCTGGCTATGCTCAAGTCTTCAGCCGTGCGTACCATCGGCATCTGCCACTCCGTTCAAATCTGCGTGCCTCAGCTTCTCTACCGCCTGGGGCTTCCTCAGGACGGGCTGAAGTACAAAATCGCCGGCATCAACCACATGGCCTGGCTGCTGGAGATCACCCGTAACGGTGAGGACTACTACCCCGCCATTAAGGAAAAGGCCGCTAATGGACCGATTATCAAGCCCTATACCAAGGAGATGCTCAAGGACTACCCTCAGCTTCTCTATCCCGATTACGACTTTACCCCCACCAAGCACGACGATTTGGTTCGCTTTGAGCTGATGAAGCAGTTTGGTTACTACGTCACCGAGTCCAGTGAGCACAATAGTGAGTTTTTGCCCTATTTTATCAAGAAGAACCACCCGGAGCTCATTGAAAAATACCAGATTCCGCTAGATGAGTACCCCCGCCGCTGCGTCATCCAAATTGAGCACTGGAACCATCTGCGCAACCAGCTTGTTGGGGACAACAATCTGACCCATGCGCGTACTCGCGAGTACCCGTCCTACATAATGGAGGCCCTAGAGACTGGTCATCCCTTTACATTCGCGGGGAATGTGCTCAACGCCGGCCTTATCGACAATCTGCCCGCCGACTGCTGCGTGGAGGTTCCTTGTGTGGCAGACCGAAATGGAATTTTGCCCTGCCATGTGGGTTCCCTGCCCCACCAGCTTGCAGCCCTGAATATGAGCAACATCGGTATGCAGCAGCTTGCGGTAGACGCGGCCCTCACTGGAAAGCGGGAGTACATCTACCAGGCGGCACTGCTGGATCCACACACCGCCGCCGAGCTAACCATCGACGAGACCAGAGGCATGGTGGACGACCTCATTGAGGCCCACGGAGACTGGCTGCCCAAGTACCATTAAGCATGTGCTCCAACGGCTCTGTGTGGAGCCGTAAAATAAGAAAATGGGGAGGAAAAGCGAAATGGCAGAGTCGAGTACTGTTTTAGCTGTCAAAACAAGCAAAGTCCCTGCAAGGGAAATCCTGGGTCACGCATTGGGAGGGGTTGGCCAGAATACCATCTACGCCCTATGGAGTTCTTGGATTACCGCATTTTACACCGATGTATTTGGTCTTAACCCCCTCTTTATGGGCGGACTGTTCCTGTTCGCCCGCATCTGGGACGGCTTCAATGATCCCATGATGGGCATTATTGCTGACCGCTCCAAAAGCCGCTTTGGCCGCTACCGTTGCTGGCTGCTGCGCATGCCCCTGTTTGTGGCCGTATTCCTGATACTTAACTTTTCGGTTCCAAATCTCAGCGGAACCGCCAAATTAGTTTATGCCGCCATCACTTACATCGGGATGGGTATGGCCTTTACCAGCGTCGACATTCCCTATTGGAGCCTTCCGGCTGCCATGACCAGCAGTCCACAAGAGCGCACCAAAATTTTTACCACCGCAACCCTGGGTACCAATTTTGCCACCGTTACCGCCGGCATGCTGATTCCTTTCATGCTGAAATCCATGGGCAACACCTCCAGCACCTACTTTATTATTGCTGTTGTCATTGCCATCATTGGCTGCGGACTATATCTTGCGTGCTTCGGCCTTGTCCGTGAGCACGTAGCGGTTCCCAAGCAGGCGTTTAGCTTTAAGCTAGCGCTCAAGAACCTTTACACAAACAAGCCCCTACTTTGCGTCATGATTTGTAATCTGGTTGTCAATCTGGCCTTTATCATGAAAATGACACTGAACTACTATTACACCACCTATGCACTTGGAGACGTGGGTATCATGTCTATTATGAGCATGGTCACCCTGCCAAGCATCCTGCTGGGAACCATTGCGGCTCCCTTTATCGCCAAAGTATTTGGAAAGAAAAAGACTTTGCTGGGCCTTATGATTCTAAATTTTGCAGTCAGCGCTATTTTCTTCTTTGCAGGCTACAGCAGTGTTCCTTTGGTCATTGTCTTTAACGCCATCCAGATTCTGTGCGTGGGTGCCTCCTTTGTTATGATTTCCTCTATGACCGCCGATGCCATTGAGTACGGCGAATGGAAGACCGGCCAGCGCAATGACGGAATTATTACCTCTACTCGCACCCTGAGCACCAAGATAGCCTCTGCCCTAGTGGGGATGGCGGTGGCGGTAGTGCTCACAGCCACCGGCTATGTGCCAAATCAGGCTCAGTCACCCGAGACATTAAACGCCTTCCACTTTGTGGTTTCCTTCCTGCCCGGCATTGTCATGATGATCGGAGCTATCCCGATGTTTTTTAACACCCTGACTGAGGAGCGTCACGCTGAGATCGTGGCCGAAATCAATGCCCGCCGTGCTGCGAACGAAAAGGACGACACTCAGAATTAACCGTTTCCAAAACTGAAAAGATTAATAGCCTGGCAGAAATGTTAGGCTATTAATCTCCATATTTGAAAGGGAGATATAAATGGTGCAATTTAAAGCTCCATGATAATTTGGAGTACCGCCTTCATGCTATTGTTCTCAATGCATTTTGGCTGATACTCATACTTGATACCTTCTTTCGTACTTTGCACCATGTAATATAATCCAAAGACTGTATTTTAAAGGAGAGAAGGCAATAAATTAATAAGCTAGGAGCGATTACATGCAACAACGTACACCCATTAACTACGGGTGGCTCTATAAGCCCGTATTCGTCGAAACAGACGGTGCCTGCAGTTTTGTGGCATCCGGCTTTGAAGCCGTGGATCTGCCCCATACCAACAAAATGCTCCCCTATAACTGCTTTGATGAGCGGAGCTATCAGTTCGTCAGTTGCTATAAAAAAATATTCCACCTGCCGGGGGAGATTGCTGGCAAGCACGTATTTCTGGATTTTGAGGGGGTTATGACTGCCTGCGAAATCTGGTGCAACGGAATGGAAGTAGGCGCCCACAAAGGGGGCTACACGCCGTTTACCGTGGATTTGACCCCGGCTGCAAAGCCGGGCACGGACAACGTAGTGGTCGTCAAGGTAGATTCTACTGAGCGGCCCGATATTCCACCCTTTGGGGGCGTAGTGGACTTCCTAACCTATGGCGGCATTTACAGGGAGGCGTGGCTGCGGATTGCGGACGAGGTGCGTATTGAGCGGCTCTGGCTTTCCTGTCACGAGCCACTGGCCGATAGTAAGGACTTCGTCTGCGGCTGTGACATTACGTCACCTGACCGGCGTGCCGCCACGGTGTCTGTCACCCTGACTGCCCCGGATGGGAGTGAAGTGGGCAGGGCTGCGGTACAGCTTACGCTGGTTCCTGGAACACATCGATACGAAGTCATGCTGGAGAGCCTCCGGGGTATCACGCTTTGGGATTTGGATTCTCCCACGCTCTACACCGCCGCCGCCGAGCTTACCTGTGGGGCGCTTACCGATGTCTGTGCAGACCGCTTCGGATTCCGCAAGGCGGAGTTCACCGCCGAGGGCTTTTTCCTCAACGGCAGACTGGTCAAGCTGGTGGGTCTGGATCGGCACCAGTCCTGGCCCTATGTAGGCTACGCCATGCCGGAGCGAATTCAGCGGAAGGATGCTGAGATACTCAAACAACAGGCCGGCTGCAACATCGTCCGCACCAGCCACTACCCTCAATCTCGCCACTTCCTGGATGCTTGTGACGAGCTGGGATTGCTGGTCATAGAGGAACTGCCCGGCTGGCAGCATATTGGAGATCTGGCCTGGCAGGATCAGGCCGTTCAAGATGTGGAGGACATGATTGTCTGCGACTTCAATCGGCCCTCAATTATTTTGTGGGGCGTGCGTATCAACGAATCCCAGGATGCTCATGATTTCTATGTGCGCACGAACGAAGCCGCCAGGCGGCTGGATTCGGGCCGTCAGACCGGTGGTACCCGGTACATCCAGCGCAGCGAGCTTCTGGAGGACGTGTACACCTACAATGATTTTACCCATAATGGCGGCAAGGCGGTATTTCGCCCACAGCGAGAGACTACGGGCCTTGAGTATGACGTGCCGACTCTGGTCACAGAGAGTAACGGCCATATGTATCCCACCAAGCGCTTTGACCAGGAGGCGAGGGTGGTAGAGCACGCTCTGCGCCATCTGCGGGTGATTGACCAGTCCATCGGCAGAGAAGATCTATGCGGTGGAATCAGCTGGTGTGCCTTTGACTACAACACGCACGGCTGTTTTGGCTCTGGGGACAAGATTTGCTACCATGGAATTTATGATATGTTCCGCAACCCCAAATATGCCGCGTTCTCCTATGCATCCCAGAAGGATCCCGCGCGGGAAGCGGTCATGGAGCCTATCACCGCCGCGGCTCGCGGAGAACGGGACGGCGGGGGAGCGGTACCCTTCTATGTGCTCACCAATTGTGACCTGGTTAGAGTGTATAAAAACGGTGTGCTGGTGGATGATTTTTACCCGGAGAGGGAGGCGTTCCCCAATCTGCCGCACCCGCCGGTTCTTGTCACGCATCTAATGGAGAAGGAAATGAACTTCGGATTTTCACCTGAGGATGCTACCCAGTTTCGCGCGTTTCTTGCACAAAAGCTCCGCACCGGCGGCATGACCAGCATGCAGCAGGAGGATATGGTTTACCTGGGTAGCCTGGCCAAGCGATACGGCCTTGCGATGAAGGACTTTATCGGTGTGGTAATTCGATCTGCCGGGGGCTGGGGGGACACAGAGAACACGCTCGTACTGGAAGGACTTGTGAATGACCGTGTGATCTGCCGCAGGGAAATTGGGGAGCGTAAATATGCAGTTGGCTTGAGCGTAGAGCCGGATGACACCACCCTTCGGTGTAGTGGAGATACCTATGATGCTACCCGTGTTACGGTTCGGGTCGTAGATAACATGGGTAATATTATGCCCTTTACCCAAGAGTGTGTGGAGATCTCCGTGGACGGCCCTGGGTCGCTGATGGGACCCTGTTGTTTCCCGGTGACCGGGGGCACGACCTCCTTCTGGGTTAGAACAACTGGGACGCCGGGCAAGGTTAGAATTGCGGTCAAGGGCGTCTATGCGGAAGACGAGTGCTCTATTTTAATTCAATAAGGGAGATAACCATGCTTACGGCATCGATCTTCACGGGTTCCTTTGCCCGGGCAAAAACGAACAGCCCTGATGTGGGACGGCTTCCGGCCATGGGCTGGTGCAGCTAGAATCTGTACCGGCAGAATGTTAGCCAGTCTAAAAATTAAAGCCCAGGCCGATGCCATAGTAAGCACCGACCTGAGTGAAAAAGGTTATAGGTATGTCGTTATCGATGATGACCGCGCCGCTGCTGCTCAGGAGCAAATTGATATTAATAGAGCCCAAGGCGGTACGGCCTTGCACCAATTTCGCTTTGTAGTCCAAGCCCCATATCCGTTTGTGGTTAAAATTTATGCCCGCCGCAAGTTTTTTCAGCACTTGCGGCGGGCACTTTTTATAATGATAGCGTTCATGGAAAGTGAGAGACCGATTCGGGAAAAGAGAGTATATAATGAAAAAAGAAAAGTACAAAATGTTTTATGGCTGGGTCATTGTGGCCTGCTGTTTCCTTATTGCAGCCCTTCCGATGGTTTTTATCAGTGTTACCTTTCCCTACTATCAAGTCCCACTCTGCAATGATTTGGGTATCAACTATGTTCAATTTAGCGCATGCAATGTTGCCGCTACCATTGCGGGAATTGGTTTTAGCCTGTTTTTGGCGGGCAAATTGTCTAAAGGAAACACACGGCTCTGGCTGCTCCTTGGGGGGGCGGTCACCGCGTTAAGCCTTATTGCGCAAAGTTTTATTACATCAGTCTGGCAGCTGTATCTGACCTTCTTTGTGGCAAATCTAGCCTTTTGCGCCATGACCTATATACCCATTAATTTTCTGATTTCCAATTGGTTTATCGACCTCAAGGGCCTGGCGACTTCTATCGCATTTACAGGCAGCGGAATTGGCGGACTTGCTTTTTCGGGTGTTATTGCCGGAGTGATTGAACACTCAGGTTGGCGCGTTTCCTTTCGGATAGCGGCGGTGGTGACGGTAATTACAGCTGTAATCGTATTTCTGCTGGTGCGGAAAACGCCGGAGGAGATTGGTCTAAAACCTTACCGAGTAAAATTAGAAAAGAGGCCGGAGGTATCGGGACAAGAAGCTTCGGCTCTGTCCGTGTGGGCGGGAGCTACAAAAAGAGAAGCCATTAAAAGCAGCGTGTTTCCAACCTGTGCTGCGGTCTTTTTTTGCTGCGGCCTACTTAGTGCCGGCATTATGACACAGCTGCCTACCTACTTAATTGAAGAACAAATTAACTACGCCGCTGTGATTGCCTTCTACAGCGGCGCAGCTATCTTTGCCAAGCTGGTTATGGGGCCTGTATTTGATAAGCTGGGGCTGATAGTCGGCATTTCGGTTGCCGCAGGTATGATCGTACTGTCACAAATCAGTTTGCTGCTTGTTCCCATTGAAAACGGCTTTGCATATATCGCAGCAGTTTTGTTGGCGTTTGGCCTAACGCTGGGGACTTTGCTGCCTCCGCTGCTGACAAGCCACCTATTTGGCGGCAAGGAGTTTGGAGCTATTTATGGCTTGCTTAACGTGTTCTTTATGGCTGGCTGTATGGTAGGCCCTGTGCTAACCGCTTCCATTCGCACCACCGTGGGTTCCTATCTTACAGCGTGGTATATCTTTATAGCGCTTGCCGCTCTTCTGGCTGCTATGTCCGCAATTTCCATAAAACTGAGCAATCGACTGCATAAAATATAATTATATTTTGTCCGCTACTTTTCAGATACGCGCTAATCAAAGCTTCTCTACTATTTACGCGGAGAGGCAAATGCGGTGTCGCCATGGGTGCAAATTAGTTCTGGCGTTACACCGGTCAGGCTATGCTTGTGTGTGGATTACACAAGCTCCGGGATAAGCTTAGCCAGTTTTTCCGATAGCCTGGCGTGTCCGGCGTTGGTGAGGTGCATATAGTCCACGTGATTAAACTCGCAGTCGCCCGCGTCCATAAAGTGCGCGCCCGTCAAGGCGGCGCTGGCCTTGAGGAGAGGGGGGAGCGCGGCAGACTTGGCGGCACAGCCGATCCCCATACAACCACCCACAGGGGAGGACTCCATGAGCGGATCAATGACGGGCGGGGACACCACTAGGATATTGGGCTTCCCGCCGGGGCCCCAGCAGTCCACACTTTGGGCCTTGCGGACCAGCCGCTCCATGCCCAGAGCGACGCATGGCGCATTGGCAGCAAAGCGCTCCTTCACATCGTTGGTACCGAGCATAATGACCAGAAGTGCTATCGGCTCATGGCTCTTGAGGCAGGGGACAATATAGTCGATAGCAGCCAACCCCTCGTGGAGCGGATCAGGGAAAACCGTGGTACGGCCGGGGAGTCCCTCCTCCAGCACCAGGTAATTCTTACCCAGCGCCGTTTGCAGGCGGCAGGTCCAGCGCTCGTCCTCGCTAAAACGCTGCAGCGCGCCGTCGGCACAGTCGTGTGGATCGGCGCAATAGCCATGAGTGTTGGAGTCTCCAAGACAGACGATGTGCTTTTTCATTCGGCAGTCCTCCCGATGTGTTATTTGCCCTATCTTAGCACAGCAAAAAGTATTACACAATTACTTTGAAAAATATTTTTTTATTTTTTGTTGCCATATTGAAAAAAACATTTTTTTGTGATAGGATAAAGCACATAAAATGACTTTTCAATGAGGTGGATGTTATGTGCACAATAAATAAAGAGGCGTTCTTTGACCAGGTGCGGGGGAAGCTTATCGTCTCTTGTCAGGCGCTTCCTGAGGAGCCGCTGCATAGCTCCTTTATTATGGGGCGCATGGCCTATGCTGCGTTTTTGGGCGGCGCAGCGGGCATCCGAGCCAACACAGTGGAGGATATTAAGGAGATTCGCAAGACTGTGGACCTGCCCATCATCGGCATTATCAAGCGGGTATATGAAGATGAGCCCGACCTGTATATCACACCGACCATGAGGGAGGTAGATGAGCTGATGGAGTGCGGGGTAGAGGTTATCGCCCTGGATGCCACAAAGCGCAACCGCTCTGGCGGAGGTACTATTCGAGATCTATTTCCTGCTGTGCGCAAGAAATATCCCAACCAGCTCTTTATGGCGGACTGCTCTACCATCGAGGAGGGAATGGCTGCTGCTGAAATGGGCTTTGATCTGGTCGGCACGACTATGGTGAGCTATACACCCTATACAAAGGGGGCGTCCCTGCCGCCCTTTGATGTGATCGAGCATCTGGTCAAGCACTGCGGGAAACCCGTGGTCGCCGAGGGCAACATTATTACTCCGGATGACCTGCGCCGCGCTATGGATTTGGGTATCCTCACGGCTGTGGTGGGCTCTGCCATTACCCGTCCAATGGAGATCACCAAGCGCTTTGTGGCGGCCCTTGCATGAACAGGGGCCGTATTGCTGTGCTGGACATGGGCGGCACTAAAATTAAGGGCTGTGTGTTTGAAAATGGGCAGATGGTCCAAAAAGGAGACATTGACTCCGAGGCAGCACGGGGCGGAGCCCATTTCCTGGAGCAGGGGGCGAGGCTGCTTTCAGACTTTGGATCTTTTGACGCGCTGGGTGTGAGCACTGCCGGGCAGGTGGATCCTGAGAAGGGAATCATCCGCTATGCCAACGAGAACGTGCCTGGCTACACGGGGAAAGATGTGAAGGGCTTTTTCGAAGGCCGCTTTGGGGTGCGCGTTGCCGTGGTAAACGACGTATATGCCGCCGCGCTCGGTGAGGGCGCACAGGGTGCGGCCCGCGGAGAGCGGGACTATATTTGCCTGACCTACGGCACCGGCATTGGCGGCGGCGTCGTGTTGGACGGCAAGCTTTATTACGGCGCGGGTGCTTCCGCCGGAGTTATGCTGGGCGGAATTATTACCCATCCGGAGGCATTGGCGGCGGGTGACCCATTTTCCGGCACCTATGAGCGCTATGCCTCGGCCACGGCGCTGGTGAGTGCCGCCAAGGCTCTGGATGAGACGCTTAATGACGGGCGGGCTGTGTTTGCTCGGATAAGAGAATGCGCTGTGCGAAGCATGGTGGACCACTGGCTGGACGAGGTGGCGGCGGGACTGTGCACCCTGATTCATACCTATAATATTCCCTGCGCCGTCCTGGGCGGCGGCGTGATGGAGCAGCCCTATGCCATCGACGGCGTTCGTCGCCGGGTAGAGGAGCGGCTTATTCCCGGCTTCCGAGGCGTGCGGATTTTTGCCGCAGAGCTGGGCAATATGGCGGGGCTCTATGGAGCCGCCAATCTTGTGTAAAGAGGTGTCGACATGTCCGAGGTACAAAGCGATTTTACTGTGACCATACGCTCTGCCTACAATCAGTTTACCCGGGTGGAAAAGAAGGTGGCCGATTTTGTAATCGACCACCCCAGAGAAGTCCTGTTTATGTCTATTACGGAGCTTGCCGACGCTGTGGGCGTGGGCGAGACCAGTGTGTTTCGCTTCTGCCGCACAGTGGGTGCCAACGGCTATCAGGAATTTAAAATGCAGATGTCCCTCAGCATGCAGGACGCGGAGGATGCCGGTCCGTTTACCGGTCACGTGAATGCCGAGGACGACCTCACCGCCGTCATTCAAAAGATGCTCACCGGCACACAGAAGGCACTGGCTGAGACCGCTGCGCTGGTGAATCAGGTTGTCCTAGATCGCGCGGTGGACTGTCTGGCGGACGCAAGGCAGATTTGTTTCTTCGGTGTTGGCTCCAGCCTGGTTGCTGCCATGAAGGCGGCCGATAAGTTTACCCGTATTGAGCCAAAGGTGTTTTGTGTAAACGACGCCCACTCCCAGGCTATGCGAGCGGCTACCATGGCTCCAGGGGATGTGGCGGTGGTATTTTCCTATTCCGGCTCCACCAAGGACACGAACGCAGTGGCCCAGCTGGCCAAGCGCTCGGGCGCCATAGTGATTGCCATCACCCGATTCCAGAAGTCGCCCCTTACGGAGTTTACCGACCTGACCCTGCTCTGCGGAGCAAATGAGAGCCCCCTCCAGGGCGGATCTGCCAGCGCCGATATCTGCCAGGCCTTTCTTACCGACTTGCTGTACACCGAATACTATCGCCGCAATTATGACCGCTGTAGCAGCTATAATGCGAAAACAGCGGCCTCTGTCCTGAATAAGCTTTATTAGAGCGTATCTAAACAATATTAAAACGCCCATAACCTTGTCTTTTCCCGTCAGGGCAAGGGAAATCGGCTTATCTGACAAAAAAATCCTACGGTTCTGTGCATTGCGCTACTTTTTAGATACGCTCTAGCCTGACCGGTGTAATCCGAACCCGGTCCAGCTAAGCTGATTTTTTCCCAGCTTGGTGGTGTTCGTCATTATGCCTTGATGTGGAGGAAAATTTTTATCTTTTCCACAAATAAAAAGAATTTTTTTATTTTCTATTGACAATTTCTTGCTTTGATTATACACTTTGTACAAGCGAACCCCCTGTAATAAGCGGAAAATACATTTATAGCATAAAAGGAGGATTTTTGCATGAAACTGAAAAGACTGGTTGCTTTAGGCCTCGCTCTGACTCTTGCCGTTGGACTCACCTCTTGTGCGCCTTCCGAAGGTGGCAACACCACCCCCCCCGCACCCACCGCCTCCACTGCCACACCCGGTTCCACCGCCCCCGATCAGGCCAAGGAGATTACCCTGTGGACCTATCCCGTTGGTAACTGGGGTCAGGAAGCGGTAGTAAAGTCCCTCACTGACGCCTTCACTGCAGAGACCGGTATCAAGGTTACCGTTGAGTACCTGGCTTATGCCGACGGCGACGACAAGATGAACACCGCCATCAGCGCCGGCAAGGCTCCCGACCTGGTTCTGGAAGGCCCCGAGCGCCTGGTTGCCAACTGGGGCGTGGGTGGTCACATGGTGGATCTCAGCGACATGCTGACCGATGCCGACCGCGGCCAAATTCAGGAGTCCGTCTTGAATGCCTGCACCGCTCCCAACGGCGCTGTGTATGAGTATCCTCTCGTTATGACCGCCCACTGCATGGCCATCAACCTAGATGCCTTCAAGGAGGCCGGCGCTGACCAGTACGTCGACCTGACCACCCGCACCTGGACTACCGAGCAGTTTACCCAGGCCATTGCCGCGCTGAATGCCAAGTTTGGCGACAACATTGGTGCTGTGTACTGCACTGGGCAGGGCGGCGATCAGGGGACCCGCGCCCTTGTTAACAACCTGTACGGCGGCACTTTCACCGATGCCGCACACACGAAGTACACTTGGGACGATCCCGCCAACATTAAGGCTCTCGAGACCCTCCGCGATATGCCCGGCATTAACTACGACGCATCTCTCGCCGGCGGCGACGAGATTGCACTGTTCTACCAGGAAGTTTTGAAAGTCGGCTTCTGCTGGAACATTGCCCAGCAGCTCAATCCCAACAGTGCCGACACCGGTGCCGGTAAGACCATCAACGGCCAGGAGATTGCTTTTATGAGCTTCCCCTCCGAGAACGGCAACTCCAAGCTGCAGGGCGGCATTTGGGGCTTCGGCATCTTTGATAACGGCGACGCCGGCCGCATCGCGGCTTCCAAGCTGTTTATCGACTTTATGGCAAACTCCAAGAACACTGTTGACGCCGTAAAGGCCTCCAACTTCTTCCCCGTCCGCTCTGCCACCAAGGACGGCACCGACCTGACCCAGATGTGGGCCGACAACGCCATCATGAACGAGTATCAAGTGCTTATGCCTCAGCTGGGTGACTACTATCAGGTCACCAAGGGTTGGGCTCAGGCTCGTACCTCTTGGTGGAATATGCTTCAGGCTGTGGGCGCTGGTGGTGACGTCACCGAGACAGTCGCCAAGTTTGTGGCAGAGGCCAACGCCGCTGCAAAGTAATTTAAAACCGTACATAGTAGCCTGATACTTCAGACGGGTACGCGCCCCGTTCTCCGCGCTTTTCGGTGCGGAGAACGGGGCGCGCTTTTTCCAAAAGGCACATCTTTTCAAGAGAGGGGCGTTTACCTTGGCAAAACAGTCCACCCAAGCCATGAGCCGAGCGCTGCAGCGGCGGGAGACCATCTCCGGCTATCTGTTCCTGCTGCCCAGCTTGATTTTCTTTGTTGGCTTTGTTATTATTCCCATGATTATCTGTGTTGTTTATAGTTTTACGAACGCTAACATGAATCCGTCCGATGTGGGCTTTGTGGCGTTTGACAACTATAAAAAGCTCCTTAGCGACGAGGTGTTTTTAAATTCGCTTAAGAACACCTTCCTCATTGTAGTGGTTAGCGTCCCCACTGTCACAGCCTTTTCGCTGTGGGTAGGCTCGGTTATCTACAAGCTGGGCGGTGTGTCTCGCTCTCTTTTCCGCTGTATCTTCTATCTTCCGGTGGTTACCGGCTCCGTGGCCGTTACCGTGGTGTGGAAGTGGATGTACAACAACTACTACGGTGTGTTTAACTACGTCCTTACCAATACGGGGATCTTAGGCAAGGGGATTAACTGGCTGGGTGACTCCCGTTTTGCCATCTGGTGTATTATTCTCATTTTGTTCACCACCTCGGTGGGTCAGCCCATTGTACTCTACGTCTCCGCCCTAGGCAATGTGGACCACACTTTGATGGAGGCAGCCCAGGTGGATGGCGCCACCAAGTTCCAGGTTTTCTGGAAGATTAAGTGGCCCCAAATGATGCCGACTACTCTGTACATTTTGGTCATCACTACCATTAATTCCTTCCAGTGCTTTGCGCTGATTCAGTTGCTGACCTCAGGTGGATCGAATACCAATACGGTGATGTACTATATCTACTATACCGTATTCAAGCTGACTGAGCAGGCGGGCCATTTCGGCTATGCAAATGCTATGGGCGTGATCCTGGCCATCTTTATCGCTATCCTGTCTGCAGTGCAGTTCAGGCTGGCAAAAGAAAAGTAAGGGGGGAAAAAGAATATGAAATCCGGTGTAGAGCGTACAACTGTGTATAAAGTCATTTCGGTGATTGCACTGATTGTCCTGGCCTTCCTGTTCCTCTTTCCCCTGTATTGGATCGTTACAGGTGCCTTTAAGACGTCGGCCGATATCAACTCAGTTACCCCTGTCTGGTTTCCCACGGAGTTTACCCTCAACAATTTTACAAAGCTGTTTTCCCGCCGCACCGCACCGCTCTTTGAGTTGGGACCCATTATAGGCCCCGCTATACCCGCGGCCATCCGCTGGCTTTTCAATACGGTGTTTATGGCGGTGGCGGCGATGGTTCTTACCTGCATCACCGCTGCTATGGCGGGCTATGCTCTTGCAAAGAAACGGTTCCGTGGCCGCGCCATTCTCTTCGGTCTTATCGTGTGCGCCATGGCGCTGCCTAAGCAGGTCATTCTCATTCCTCTTATTAAAGAAATGGCGCTTCTGGGGCTTTACGACAACCTTTGGGCGGTCATCCTCCCCACCGTCGGCTGGCCCTTCGGCGTATTCCTAATGAAGCAGTTTGCAGAGAGCATCCCCAACGAGATGCTTGAGGCCGCCCGGGTGGACGGCTCCAGCGAGTGGAGAACCTTTACCAATATTGTCTTTCCCATGATTAAGCCGGGCGTGGGTGCGCTGGCTATCTTTACCTTCATTAACTCCTGGAATGACTATTTTATGCAGCTTATCATGCTTACCAGCGGAAGCAACTATACCATCTCTGTGGGTATTGCAACCCTGCAGGCCGAGACCTCGGTGGATACCGGCATGCTCATGGCAGGCGCGGCGCTGGCGGCCGTACCGATTATTATCGTGTTTCTCTGCTTCCAAAAATATTTTACCCAAGGGATTACCATGGGAGCCGTCAAGGGCTAAATCACACATAGAGAACCGTCCGCAAAGCGGGCGGTTTCTCTGCAAGGAGAATTGATATGAAAGATTTGACTAAATATCATGGCATTATTCCCGCCTTTTACGCCTGCTACGATGAGGCGGGCAACATTAGTCCCACGCGTACCCGCACCTTCGCCAAGCACCTTATTAACAAGGGTGTCAAGGGTCTCTACGTGGGTGGCTCCTCCGGAGAGTGCATTTACCAAAGTGTGGCCGAGCGCAAGATGGTGCTGGAAAACGTCATGGCTGAGGCAAAGGGGAAAATCACCATCATTGCCCATGTGGCCTGCAACAATACTGAGGATAGCCGGGAGCTGGCCCGCCATGCCGAGAGCCTGGGGGTAGATGCCATCGCCTCCATTCCGCCCATCTATTTTAAGCTCCCCGATCACGCAATCGCCCGGTATTGGAACGACATCTCCGCGGCGGCCCCCAACACCGACTTCATCATCTACAACATCCCACAGTTGGCTGGTGTAGCCCTCTCCATCCCCCTGCTGCGCGAGATGCGAAAGAATCCCCTCGTCATTGGGGTAAAGAATTCCTCGGTCCCCACTCAGGATATCCAGATGTGGCGGGACGACAGCGGCGAGGATTTCGTGGTCTTTAACGGGCCGGACG
Source organism: uncultured Pseudoflavonifractor sp. (assembly GCA_964504285.1). Taxonomy (GTDB): domain Bacteria; phylum Bacillota; class Clostridia; order Oscillospirales; family Oscillospiraceae; genus Pseudoflavonifractor. The sequence goes on along the minus strand of CAZDDZ010000051.1, from coordinate 2,888 downwards.
AGCAGCTGGTTTCCGGTCTCGCCATGGGCGCCCATGGCGGAATCGGCGGCACTTACGCCGTCATGCCTGAGTTGTACCTCAAAATTCGTGAGCACTATATTGCCGGCAAGGTGGAGGAGGCACGCAAGGTTCAGAACGAGGCCTGCCGCATTATTTACGCCATGTGCGCCGCGCATGGCAACCTCTACGCCGTAATGAAGGCCATTCTTAAGAAAAATGGCCTGGATGTGGGTGGAGTACGTGCTCCCCTCGCCAATTTAGACGCCGCCGATGCCGTGATTGTGGACGCCTGTGACGCCCAGATCAAAAAAGCCATTGCGGCCTACTGCTGAGTATGGTATTTGACACGCTAGAAAATGCCCACCTCTACTACGGGCTGGGCGTGCGGTTTCAAACGGCCCTCACATGGCTTCAAACAGTCAACCGGGCGACGATAGAATCGGGAGTTAAAATAGACATTGACGGCGACAATATCTACGCTACCTGCTTTGAAGTGGATACGCTCCCCCGCGAGGAGTCTAAGCTGGAGGGGCACCGTAACTACGCCGATATCCAGTGCTTGCTGGAGGGCCGTGAGCGAGTGGGCTACGCTATGGAGGGCACGGTAGAGCCCATATCCGAATACACCCCAGATATTCGTTTTTACAACGGCCAGTGGGATACCCTGGTTCTGCGGCCCGACAACTTTTATATTGTCTGGCCTCAGGATCTCCATGCCCCCCGTGTGGCGGATGGAGATGTGAGCCATGTGCGGCGACTGGTCATAAAGGTAAGATTGTAATTCCGAGTGGGAGAATTGCCTGCAATCACAAAAATGCGGTATCAAAAGAATTGAAGCGCGGCATTTATGCCGCGCTTCAATTCTTTTGATTACTTTAGCGACCCTCGCAGTAAGCGAAAGAAGCAGACACATGCTGGCATATATACCGATTACTGAAGGTACCAAGGACGCTCATCACTTTCGCTATCTTCGCTGTCTCCGCTTTCCGTAGGCGCACCGGGCATATATTTTTTAAATACCCGCTCATAAAAAAGGGAGATCACCAGTGTACACAGTGCCGGAGTCAGAAGTAGCGGAGAAATAAAGACCATGGTGATTCGCGCCACTGCAAGAAACAGCAAACTGACCGCTATGGTGCTCGGCAGGTGCTTTATACCCACTTGTAGCGCCGTCAGAAAGAGCTGCCCCACACCCAATGTAAAGCGAGAAAGGATGGGCGCGAGCCATAGCGCCAGACCAAGGACAAGGACAAGTATGACACTTTCCGCATAGTAGAGGACGTTCCCAACCGTGTCCCCCTCCTGTACCAGGACCGTGATAATATTATGACACAGAAGCAGCACTATCCCGCAGCCCACAGTGATACAGCCGGCAATCGCCCCAACTTTAAAATTTTGCTTAAAGGACATCCAGAAGTTAAGCAGAGTCCCCTTTTCGTTGTGGCGGACGCATTTGACCACGGAGTAGTAAAGGGCGGTTGTGGCAGGGCCTATGGTGACGATGGGCACGCACAGCATGGCCCAGATTACGCTGAGCAGCAGCAGGTCAAACAGCTGCTCACAGGTGCGAAATAGGATGTTGTCGCCGCTGAAAAAACGCAAACAAAGCGCCCCTTTCACAGATGAATGTACTAGAGTCTTTCTGAAAAGTCCATGCATCCGTTCTTTTGACAAAAATTTCGCCATGCCGCGCCGTTTTTCCTTGAAATCCACCCAGGATTTCAAAGTTTTTTGGCGCAGTCCGGGTGGAAAAGACACCGCCAAGATATGCGGCGGGATTAAATCAGAGTTTTCCTAAATTATATGCGCAGAGAAAAAATCTGTCAAGGAGGGGCAGGATAGCCACAGCGCCTCTTTGTTTCAGTATTAGACTTCTTGCGAAACTGAGAAAAAAGGTGTAAACTTTACGCTTAGATAAATAGCGCTATGCTGCGCAGGAGAGTGACACGATGAAAAGCGCAAAGGAAGATCAAACCTTTATTGTAAAGATTCTGAATACCCAGAATGACACATGCCACGGGACGGTTGCGTGGACAAACGGGTGCCGGCAAGAGTGCTTCCACAGTGCCTTGGAGCAAATAGGGCTGATTGACAGCGCTATGACCTCCGGCAGGGAAGAAGAGATGGAAATGAACGCTTTATGAGTGATACTTGCTGTTATATTGTAGGCGCTGGCGAGCGCACCGATGATTGTATTAGTCCGGCAGACGGCGACTTGGTCATTGCCGCCGATGGCGGTTTCACCTGGCTGCGTGACATGGGCGTGGAGCCACAGCTTGTGGTGGGCGACTTTGATTCACTGATAGCGGAACCGGAAGAAGTACCCTTTTTGCGTCTTGCCAAGGAGAAGGACGACACCGATACCATGGCGGCTATCGGGGTGGCAATGGAACAGGGGTATAGGGTCTTTCGTATCTATGGCGGTACCGGTGGCCGCTTTGACCATACTCAGGCAAACCTTCAGCTTCTTACCTGGCTTTCTCGCCGGGGATGTGAGGGAACGCTCTACGGAAAGGGCTGGCAGGCAACTGCCGTCACCAATGGGGAAGTGCGATTTTTGGCAGGGGCCAAGGGCATGATTTCGGTTTTTTGCCAGGGAGACATTGCGGCAGGAGTTTATCTGGAGGGGCTTAAGTATCCACTTCAAAACGCGACTCTTACCTGCGAATTTCCCCTGGGGGTCAGCAATGAATTTATGGGATGCCCCAGCCGTGTGGCGGTGAAAAAGGGCACTCTTTTGGTGGTACAAGAGCGATGATAAGCAAGGGCCCCGCCGTTAAAAAACGGCGGGGCCCTGCACGTGAAAGCGGGGGCTCCGCCCCCCGTTCACACGATCCCCCCGCTCAAAACCCTCGGCCTTTTGACATCTAATTTCAAAATAGCAGTTT
>CAZDDZ010000050.1:5790-19686 GCA_964504285.1 uncultured Pseudoflavonifractor sp. | reverse complement strand
GTAACGGCTCCTCCCGTAAGGGAGGAGCCGTTACTTTTATTTCCGCTGTTTATCTCTCGCATAAATATGCTTTACATGGGGGGCGCTGGTTTGGCGGGCGTCAATTTCAAACCGGTCAAGGCTTTTTACCAGGGTGGTGAGCTTGGAAAAGCCAAAGTTTCGGGGGTCGAAGTCGGGCTGCTTTTTCACTAGGAGATTACCCAGTTCCCCCATAAAGGCGTAGCCGTCCTCGTCGGCAATGCTCTCCAGCGAGTCGGCCAGCAGCGCTACAATGGCGGCGGGCACTGTTTTTGCCGGCTCGGAAAGGGGGTCGGTGGCGGTATCCTCCGCTTTTTTCTTGGCGGCTTTTTTCTCGGACAGCTTTTCTGCCGCGGTTTCGGTCTTGGCGGCGGCGCGGATGACCTCAATATAGACAAACTTGTCGCAGGCCACAATAAAGGGGGCGGGGGTCTTTTTCTCACCCATACCGTATACTCTCATGCCCGCCTCACGCAGACGGGTGGCCAGGCGGGTAAAGTCCGAGTCGCTGGATACCAGCACAAAGCCGTCGCACCGGCCGGAGTAGAGAATATCCATGGCGTCAATAATCATGGCGGAGTCGGTGGCATTTTTGCCTGTGGTGTAGCCGTACTGCTGGACAGGGGCAATGGCGTGCTCCAGCAGCAGCGACTTCCACGAACCCATATTGGGGGCGGTCCAGTCGCCGTAGATACGTTTAATGGTAGGGTTGCCGTAGACGGCTACCTCGGCCATAATTTCCCGCAGGGCGGTGCGGGGGGCGTTGTCCGCGTCAATCAGCACGGCAAGGCGCAAATCTTCCCTGTCCATAGCAAAGCTCCTTTGTTGCATATATTTTTAATTATACTACTGGTCATATGGAAAAGACACAGGAAATTTGAGACCTGCGCAATAAAGGCTGGTTTTGCATCCGCGCTGGTCCGCCGCTTGGCTTTTCCAAATAAAAAAGCCTGGCCGGTCAGTCGACCGGCCAGGCTGTATATGCCGTTATTGCTCGTCGGAAATCAGGCCGTACCCGCCGTCATTGCGTTTGTAGACCACGGCAAAGCTGCCGTCGAGCTCTGCGTCGCGGAAGGCAAAGAAGGTATGACCCACCAGATTCATCTGAAGGATGGCCTCCTCCACGCTCATGGGGCGCATGGGGAATCTTTTGGTGCGAAGAATTTGGAACTCCTCCTCCGGTTCATCGGGGGCAAAGGAAGAAATCTCGTCCACACTGCGCTCAAAGGCGTCGGTCCGCAAACGCTTTTCCAGGCGTGCCTTATTTTTACGAATTTGCCGTTCAATGGAGGAAACGGCAGCGTCGATGGAGGCAAACATGTCGGAGGTACTCTCGCTGACCCGGTAGATGGTGCCGCCGGAACGGACGGTAACCTCCACCTGATTGCAATCCTTCTGGACACTAAAAACGATGGCGGCCTCCGCATCCGCCTTAAAATAACGGTCGAGCTTTCCTACCTTTTTTTCTGCGTAGGTGTGCACCTTGTCGGGGATGTTGACCTTCTTGTCGGTAAATGTGAACTTCATACGCGTACAGCTCCTTTCCGTTCTCTGGGGTATCTGGCTGTTGGACTGGTTTAATTATACCATAAAGAACGAAAAAATCCACAGTTGTTTGTGAATTTTTTATAAAATAAAAGCGTCTGCTTTGTCGGAGCTAGGGAAGCTCTGATTAAATCCAGCCGCGTGGATTTTTGGCGCTGGTCGGGTGAAAATACACTGCTAAGACATGCGGCGAGATTAAATAAGAGGTTCCCTAGGTAGTATTTCGCTGGCGTGGCGGGTGACGTGACAGCCCAAATTCACACAGCAGGGCAGACCGGCAATGTGGGTGGGGAAGGGAAGGATGCGCACGGATAGGGCGGTGGTGCTGCCCCCCAGCCCCTGGGGACCGATACCCAGGGCGTTGATACGGCAAAGAGCCTCGGCTTCCATCTCGGCGTAGCAGGGGTCGGTGCTGCGGCTGTCAACCGGCAGGAGAAGCGCCTCCTTCGCCAGCAGGGCGGCCTTTTCCGACGTGCCGCCCAATCCCACGCCGACGATAACCGGAGGACAGGGGTTAGAACCGGCCTGGGAGACAACACTTACAATAAAGTCCAGAATGTCATCCCGGGTGGCAGCGGGGGTAAACATCTTTAGGGCGGTCATGTTCTCACTGCCAAAGCCCTTGGGAGCAACGGTAATTGTCAGCCGGTTTCCGGGTACCAGCTTTAGGTGGAGAATGGCGGGTGTATTATCCCCGGTGTTCTCCCGGCGCAGCGGGTCAGCTACCACAGAAAGGCGCAGGTGACCCAGGGTGTATCCCTCGGCCACCCCCTCGTTAATTGCATCCTCTAAAAGACCGCCGGTGAGGCGTACCTCCTGCCCTAATTCGGCAAACACCACTGCCATGCCCGTGTCCTGACAAATGGGGAGCGCCTTTTCTGCGGCAAAGGAGAAGTTCTCCAGCACGTCCCCCAGAATAGCCTTGCCCACGGGGGAGCGCTCGGTATTTCGTGCGGCTTCCACGGCGCGTTGGAGGGCTGAATTGGGATAAATGTTAGCGCGTCGGCAAAGTCGGGCGACAGCCGAAACGATCTCTCGGTAGGTAATTTCCTGCATGGGGCACCTCGCTCTCGTGGAAATGGCGGACATTATTTTACCCGCTTGCCGCTAATAAACACGGCAACGGTCTGGCTTTGCCAGTCCAAGGGGTGCTTGGTCGTGACCACAAGGTCGGCGTCCTTGCCGGGAGTAAGGGAACCCACCCGCCCGGCAATGCCGCCGATGACAGCAGGGGTCAGGGTAATGGCGGCCAGTGCGGACTCGGCATCCATGCCATGGCGGCAGGCCATGGCGGCGCAGAGGGGCAGGTGCTGGATGGGCGTTTCCGGGTGGTCGGTGCAGATGGCTACCGCCACACCCGCCTTGGCTAAAAGAGCAGGGTTTTCCAGGGTCATTCCCCCCAGCTCAGGCTTAGAGCGGTCGCCCAGGCAGGGGCCGGTAATAACAGGCACCTTCTCCTGGGCCAGCAGGTCGGCCACCAGGTGCCCCTCGGTGCCATGTACCACCACTAGCCTTAGACCGAATTCCTTGCACAGGCGCACGGCGGTGGCAATGTCATCGGCACGGTGAGCGTGGCAGTGGACGGGCATCTCCCCCCGCAAAACAGGAATCAGTGCTTCCAGCCGCAGGTCGAAATCAGGGGCATCCTCGTCCTCGTCGTCCTGGGCCCGCTCCACCTTTTCCAGGTATTCCTTCGCCTTAAACAGACTTTCGCGAATAATGGCTGCAGTGGCCATGCGGGTGACGGGGGCCTCTTTCCGCTCGTTGTAAACGCTCTTAGGGTTCTCACCCAGAGCAAATTTCATGGCAATGGGGGCTGTGAGTATCATTTGCTCCACCCAACGGCCGTCGGTTTTGAGGGCGGCAAATTGTCCGGCAATTGGGTTGGCGCTCCCCGGACCGGTAAGCACAGTGGTGACACCACCGGCTCGAGCCTCCTCAAAACAGCGATCCAAAGGATTCACCGCGTCAATGGCCCGGAGATGGGGGGTGCAGGGGTCGGTAGACTCATTGCCGTCGTCTGCCTCAAAGCCCAGGGCGTCCCCGAACATACCCAGGTGGCAATGGGCATCCACCAAACCGGGGAAAATGTGACCGCCCTGAGCATCCAGTACCTCGTGACCATCGGTGGCAGGCAGAGCGGACATAGGGCCAACGGCAATAATCTTATCGGCCTGAGTGAGCACAAAACCACAGTCCAGCACAGGGCCGTCCATGGTATGAACGACACCATTTTTAATTAGCATAAAAATTCGTCCCCTTTCGACAAAACTTCTATTTGACAATTTTGGAAAATTAAGGTATATTATGTCCAGCGAGGAACACTCGCGTATTCCTCCGCTTTCCGAATTCCGGTTGGAGTTCATTCCATTCTCCCGCGCACACCCCTTGGGCGCTCTCGTAAGAGAGCGCTCTTTTCTATGCAGTTGGAGAATGGAGTGAACTCCAAACAAAGGTTTTGCGACATCTTCCGTGCCTTAAGGGGCGGAAAACAAACACCGCAAATACAACGATTGCGCAGCCGTTTGGCTGCGCAATCAGTAAGTATTATTTCCGGCCGCCTCCGCCTCTGCGGCTAGAGCCCTTGCGTTCATTCATGCGCATTTCTGAGAGCTTAGAGTCCGAGGACTGCATAAACATTTTAAGTTTATCCTCAAAAGTTGCAGGCTCCTTGGGGGCAGCAGGACCACGAAAACCGCCGGACGCGCCGCCGGGACGGGGGCCGCGATTGAAGCCGCCACCAGGTGCTCCGGCAGGACGAGGGCCACGGTTAAAGCCGCCGCCACCGGGTGCTCCGGCAGGACGGGGGGGAGGATCCATAGCCTTTTTAATGGAGAGGTTAATGCGTCCGTTTTCGTCCACGCCAATGACCTTGACCTTTACCTCCTGCCCGTCGGTAAGATGGTCGCTGACATCGCTGACGTAAGAATAGGCAATTTCAGAAATGTGTACCAGGCCGGACTTCCCCTCCGGCAGAGAAACGAACGCGCCGAATTTTGTAATTCCTGTGACTTTTCCATCCAGGATAGAACCAACACCAAACTCCATATTGACCGATGTATCCTCCTTCAAATTTGGGTACCGTAAAAAGTTAATCTGTGACCTTCAAGATAATCTCGCCGGGTTTTACCAGACCGAGTGAGGCACGGGCAATGGCCTCCTGACGCTGGGGGTCGTCCTTATTTTGCACAGCGTCGCTTAGATCGGCGTTTACCTGCTTCTGGGCGTCCCGCTGAGCGGTCAGCGTGTCCCTCTGTGTCTGGGCATCCCGAAGCTGGGTTTGCATGTCTAGAAGGGTAATGGAAAGGCCGATGAGCAGTGCCAGCACCACCAGTTTGGTGACGAGTCCCGCCTTTTTCATCTTCACGACCTGTTCCTCCTCCATCCCGCGCCGCCCGCCTGAGGGTGGCAGATTCCATTTCTTCCGGTAGCTGACTTATTTTATACCATTTCTGCCGATAATGAAAGTGGTTTTTTATAGATTTTTTCATTTTCTTGCATATTGCCATAAAACCAGTGATAGGCAGTAGGAGAAAACGCCACAAAAGACCAACCAAATCAGCCAAAAGATAGCCTAATTTCAGTATCCAGCGGCTAATCAGCAAGAAATAGACCACTGCTCCGCCCAAAATAGCAGCTAAGAGAAAAAGCCGGACCCGCCCCCCACCCAGGGCGATGATGTACACAAAAAGAGCGGCGGTGACTGTCAGCCAGAACATAAGGTCGAGAAAGCCGCCCAGCAGAGGCCAGGTCAGGCGAACCCGCAGGATACGGAACAGGTCGTACAGCAGACCCACCGCCACCCCCAGGCCCAGAGCGCACAGAAGGGCGAAGCCTTGCTCCGCGACAGGGATTTCCATTCGGCCTACCGAAATAGACGGGCAAAGAGTCCGCCCTTATCCCGCTGGCTTTCCTCGTAGGTAAGACTGTCAATGCTTCCCTCTACCATTAAGTCGCCGCCGTCCAAGCTCAGCTTTTCAATGTGGAGCCCCTCCCCCCGGACAATAAGGGCACCCTTGCTGGTGTACATCACGATTTGATTTTCGTCAAAGCTCTCCACTTCCTCAACGCCGGAGACAGAAAGCTGCTCCCGCCCCTCTAAAATCAAGTGGTGGGGCGCTTCGGGACGAAGCTTTTTTTCTTCGTAGGGCATTATGACCCCCTGCCTTTCCCATGGTTTGTACATGTATATGGGACGAGGGGGGAAGTTATGCTAACGGTAGTGCGCCAGGGCAACCACTGTGGGTCTTGCCAGCAGAGCCACCACCAGAATTTTGAGAAAATCACCGGGCAGGTAAATCAGCATGCCCGCCTGCACCACGGCTAGGGGGGACATCTGCTTGCCGAGATACAGATTGAAAATACCGTACATATAGGGAAGCCCCACAAAATAGAGCACGCACAAACCTGCCACGCAGGCGGCAAAGACACGGCCGAAGCGCCCTTCTTTCCCGGCCAGTTTGCCCACCACCCAAGCACTTAGAGGTAGCCCCAGCAAAAAGCCGAAGCTGGGCTGAAAGACATAACCAATGCCGCCCCCGGCAACAAAAATAGGCAATCCGACCAGGCCCAGCACAATATAGACAATTTGGGACAGCGCCCCCCAAGTGGGGCCAAGGAGAAGCCCTGCCATGGCAGTAAAGAAAAACTGCATGGTAAAGGCCATAGCGCCAAGCGGGATGCGGATAAAGCTGCCCACCGCGGTCAGAGCGGCGAAAAGCGCGGCTAAAATTAGGCCCCGGGTACGTGTATTCATGGTATCTCTCCTTGCATTGCAGCGGCAGGTTGCGATAAAATAACTGCAAAGCAGTTATTTTTTGGCACGTTGTGACGAGGCACTGTAATTTTTATAACCGCGCGGAACGCGCCGCCGGCATATTTCGGCGCAAATGAAATTTATGGTAGAATATCAAAAAACAGCTGTTATGTCAAAAAAGAGAGAGGGATACCCGCCATGGATTGGAAGCTGACAGAATTATTGCAGGTGGACTCCACCAATGATGAGATAAAGCGCCGGGTCGCCCAAGGCGCGGCGGAGGGGCTGGCGGTGCTGGCACGGTGCCAGACCCAGGGGCGGGGACGTGTGGGACGAAGCTTTTCCTCCCCGGCGGACAAGGGAATGTATCTCTCGGTGCTGCTAAAGCCCCAATGTACACCACGGGAACGGCTGTGGCTTACCGCCTGGGCGGCTGTGGCGGCGGCGGACAGTGTGGAAAAGCTCTGCGGCGTGCGCCCCGGTATAAAGTGGGTCAACGATCTGGTGCTTGGGGGCAAAAAGCTGGGCGGAATTCTGACCGAGGGAGTGGGGGAAACCCTGGTGCTGGGGATTGGCATCAACCTCACCCAGACGGAAACCGACTTTGGCCCCCAGCTGGCGCCCGTTGCTACCTCCCTGGCTGCCCAGCTGGGCAAAGCCCCCTCGGCCGGGGAGCTGGCTCATGCCGTTCTGAAGGCACTGGGAAACATGTACCGCGACTTTCCCGCCAAGCGGGAGGAATATTGGAAGCGCTACCGAACAAATTGCTTAACGCTGAATCAGCCCGTACGGGTGCTTCACCCAGAGGGCGTGCGTCCAGGCTTTTCCAAAGACTTGAACGAGGATTTTGGCCTTATGGTGGCCTACCCCGACGGTACAGCGGAAACTGTCACCGCAGGGGAGGTCTCTGTCCGGGGACTCTGGGGGTACGCGGAATAAGGCCGCAGACGCGGTCGGTATCAGCTCCCCTTCGGCGCCTGGGGTCTGTGTTGGGTAACAATGCGGTTTTTTAGGTGAGAGTAAAAACGCATAAATTTTAAAATTAGCTTTTGGCAGGGGTGACCCAACAGCAGAAGGGTCACAAAGACCAGTCCGGTCTGAAGGGACAGGGGCACCAGAAAAAAGAAATTACCCAGGAAAACCACCGCTATAACCATAGCCGCCGACATAGCCAGCCACAGGATTCGCCGCTTCCAGTCAAAAGGCTTGCAGACCTGATAAAGAATAATCAGGCCGTTAAAGGCGATGAGCATGCAGGCCAGGGTGGACAGCTCCTCCCCGCTAAAGCTGAAAGCAAAAGCGAACAGCTCCACCCCCAGCACGAGAAAGAGGTTAGTAAACCCGCCCGGACAGGCCTTTTTCAGTACATTGTGAAGAAATGCCCCGTGTACCAGTGCGTGATTGGGCTCCAGCGCGAGAAAGAAGGAGGGTACGCCGATGGTAAGGGCGCCCACCAGGGAGAGCTGGAGGGGCTGAAGAGGGTAGGGCATACTGCCTGCAAAAATAGTGATGAGGGCAAGGAAAAAGGAAAAAATATTTTTCACCAAAAACAGGGAAGCGGCCCGCTGAATATTGTTGATAACCCGTCTCCCCTCCAATACCACGGAGGGGAGGGCGGAAAAGTCGGAGGAGAGGAGCACCAGCTGGGCAGCCTGACAAGCGGCATCGGCACCTGAGGCCATGGCAATGCCTACGTTTGCGTCCTTCAGGGCCAACACGTCGTTTACGCCGTCCCCTGTCATGGCTACCGTATGGCCCGCCGCCTTAAGCGCCCCCACAAATTTCCGCTTCTGATTGGGAGTCACTCTGCCAAAGACAGTGTATTTATTAACGGCAGCGGCAATGTCGCTGTCGGTTTTAAGGGTGGTTGCGTCTACCCAGGCGTCTGCCGCCTGAATTCCCGCCCGCTGGGCCACCTGGGAAACAGTGAGCGGGTTATCCCCCGAAATAACTTTAATGGCGACCCCCTCACGGGCAAAATACCGGAAGGTATCAGGAGCCTCAGCCCGAATTTTATTGGCAATGCGCACCAGCGCCATGGGGGCCAGGGCACCGCTCAGCGTGCTGCCGTCAAAGCTGCCCTCGTATTTTGCCAGCAGGAGCACCCGCTCCCCCTGGGCAGAGTAAAGCTCTACCTGTTCCCGCAGGGATTCGTAGCGGGTACCCATTACAAATTCAGGCGCGCCTACTACATAGGAGCCATGGTCAAAAAAGGTTACGCCGCTCCACTTGGTGGCGGAGGTAAAGGGAACCGCCCGCTGAACCTTCCAGCTCGACCCCTGTCCGAACCGGGCGGCCATGGCTAGCCCTGTGTCGTTTTCCGGCGGGGTGGCGGCATAAATGGCATTGAGGGCGCTCTCCACCGCGCGTTCGGGAAAACGGCTTTCATCCAGAAACACCAAGCCTGCCACCTGCATACCCGGCTCGGTAATAGTGCCCGTCTTATCCACGCAGAGCACATCGACCCGAGCGAGGGTTTCGATACAGCTCATTTCGTGTACCAAGGTCTTTTTCTGCGCCAGACGCAGCACCGACACCGCCAGTGCCACGCTGGTGAGCAGATACAGTCCCTCGGGTATCATGCCGATAAGGGCGGCTACCGTGGAGGTGACTGAACTGACCAAACCGGACTCCAAAAAGAAAAACTGCTTGCAAAAAAGAGCCAGTCCCATGGGAATAAGAGCAATGCCGATGAAGCGGATGAGACGGTCCAGAGAGCGCATCATCTCGGATTTCTGTATCGCGTGACCCTTTTTGGCCTCTAGGGTAAGCTTGGCGGCGTAGGAATCGGCACCCACATGGGTGAGCACCGCCCGGCAGGTGCCTGCTACCACAAAGCTGCCCGAAAGAAGTGCCCCGCCGTGGGTTTTGATAATGGCGTCCGGCTCTCCGGTGAGGAGGGCCTCATTGACCTGTACCTCTCCGGTGAGCACCACCGCGTCGGCAGGAATCTGATTACCGGCGGTGAACACCACAACATCGTCCCGCACCAGCGCTTCTGTGGCGATGGAACATGTCTCACCGTCCCGCACCACGGTAGTCTTGGGGGCGTTAAGCAGCTTCAGCTTGTCAATCACCCGCTTGGAGCGGATTTCCTGCACGATACCGATAAGGGTGTTGGCAATGGCTATAAACAGAAAGAGCATGTTGTGGAAGGAGCCCACCAGCATCAGGCAGGCCGCCAGTACGACAAAGATCAGGTTAAAAAAGGTGAAAATATTGCCAAAGATAATCTGCCCTTCGGTTTTGGTGGGAGCCGCCACCGGGGCGTTACCCAGTCCGGCGGCCATACGCTGGGCGGCCTGAGCGGCAGTCAGCCCCTTTTGGGGGTCTATGTTCACGTTTTCTATGGCTTGAATTTGCTGGTCACTCACGGGCAAGCCCCACTCTCTTTTATGTCTTTTGCTCTATTTTACCCGTTAAAAGAAAGGAATGCCATAAAAAATAATTTAAGATTGCATAAAATTTGACCCCGAAGCGCCCGAGCCGTCGAGAGCAGCGGGCTAAGACCCGGAGCGGCGCGAAAACGCAGAGCAGGCGTCCCCCGCAAGCAGGCGGATAAGACACGGCGCAGACGAAAAAAGGGCTGTTGCAACCGCAACAGCCACCGGCTTGTCGAAAAACTACCATTTTTAAATTGGATATTAAAGGGTCAAGGATTTTGAGCGGGGGGAGAGTGTGAAAGGGGGGCGGAGCCCCCGCTTTCGCGTACAGGAACCCGCCCGCCTGAGGGCTGTTGCAACCGCAACAGCCCCCTCGTCTTTAGTTATCCAGCTCATACCGCTCCATGAGAAGCACGTCCATGTCGATATATGCGCCCTCCCGGTAGACGGTGAAGGAGAGGCTGTCTCCGGCCACCATGCCCTCTTTAATGGCGTTGATGTCCTCCACCGAGGTGACGGTGTTTCCCTGGCAATGGGTAATCACATCGCCTGCCCGCATTCCCTGAGTCCATGCGTCAGATTTCTCATCCACCGTGGCCACATAAACGCCGGGTACCAGTTCCCCCAGCTCGGCATCCTCCGAGGAGAGGGCCGACCCGGTAATGCCGATGGTGGGACGCCCACCCAGATGACCATCGGCAAGGAGGGCGTCCACCACCGCCTTGGTAGTAGAGGAGGGAATAGCGAAGCCCAGTCCTTCAATGGTGTTATAATCGCTCATCATTTTCATGTTGGTAATGCCCACCACCTGGCCGTAGGCATTAATCAGCGCGCCGCCGGAATTTCCGGAGTTGAGGGCGGCGCTGGTTTGCAGAAGGGTCATCGTGTTGCCGTCACTGCGCACGTTGCGGTTAATGGCCGAAATAATGCCCTCGGTCATAGTGCCGTGCAGTTCCTCCCCCAGAGGGTTGCCGATAGCAAGGGCGGGGTCACCCACCCGAAGAAGATCGGAGCTTCCAAACTCGGCCGGGGTAAGACCGGCAGCGTCAATTTTCAGTACCGCCAAATCGTTTGTTTGGTCGCCGCCCACCAACAGGGCCTGATAGCTCCGGCCATCTTCCAGCGCTACATCCACCCGGAAGCCGCCCTCAATGACGTGGTAATTGGTGACAATGTAGCCGTCCTCGGTGAGAATTACGCCGGTGCCGGTGGAGCCGCTGTTTTTAATGGAGGTGCGGATGCTGACAATGGAGGGAATGCACTTATCGTAAATCTCCTGAAAGGTACGCTTTTCCCCTGTGGTGGGGGAAAGGGTAAGGGAAACGCCCTGAGCCAGGGGGGCACGCTCAATGGTGGTGGGGCCCTTTTCCTGCTGGGCGTAAAAGTCGCTCCAGGGGTAATAGGGTTCTTGCGTGGAGCTGGGGGGAGTAAAGGGAAAGGAACCGCTAACATCCAGAACAGAGATATTTTGGCCTAAAAGCAGCAGGCCTGTAACACAGCCGCCCAGCACAAGGAGGAATAGGGCGAAAATCAGCAGGGCCGTCCGCGTGCTGCCCCGCTTGCCCTTGCGTCTGCGCAGGGCCTTCCGCTCCCTGCGGGAGAGGGGGGGCAGATCCGCAGGCGGCAGGGAAGGGGGGGCGAAGCCGGGATAGGTATCGTAGTAGTTTGTATGGTGCATATAAGCCTCCGTTATGCCGAAGTCAGGGTAAAGGTAAATTCCGTCACACCCTCCTGGCTGGTGACCGAAATTTTTTCTTTGTGGTTATTGAGAATGGTTTTAACAATATAGAGACCCAGGCCCACACCTTCCCGATCCTCGCTGCGGGATTTGTCGCTCTTATGAAAACGGTCAAAGAGCATAGAGAGCTCCTGGGGCGGGATGGTGTCCCCCTCATTGCGTACCGAGACGTTAGCTTTGCCGCCCTTGGCGGCTACCGTGAGGGTAATGACACCCTGCTCCCGAGAAAACTTGATGGCGTTATCCAGCAGATTATAGCATACCTGGGTAATCGCGTCCGGGTCGCCCCAGACCAGCACCGGTTCGTCAGGCAGGTGGGTCTCCACGTCCAGCCCCCGTGCGTTGATTTTGGTTTCCAGACTCACCAGAACACGCACCAACAGCTCGGATACGTCAAACTGCTCCTGGGCGGTCACGTGCTCGGCGGACTGAAGCCGGGATAAGTCCAGCATACGCCGCACCAGACGGGAAAGTCGTCTGGTCTCGGAGGAGATGGTTTGGAGTGCGTCGGTTTCCTTCTCGCGGGGAATGGTGCCGTCCAGAATTCCGTCGGCAAAGCCGGCAATGGTGGTCATGGGGGTTTTCAGTTCGTGGGAAATGTTGGCCACAAACTCGCTGCGCCGTGCCTCGCTCCTGGCCAGAGAATCAGCCATGGCGTTAAAGGAGTCGGCCAGCTCGCCAACCTCGTCTTTCCGTCCGCCGCCGTCCACCCGAATGTCAAACTCGCCGTGACCAAATTTGCGGGTGGCCTCGGCCATTTCCTTTAGGGGTTTGGTTTGGCGCAGAGAGGTTACGCTGGTGGTAATAAACGCAATGCAGAGTACCACCACCGAGGTGAAGAAAAAGATGTTGGCAAAGGCCCGCCACAGCTCGGTAATGGCTGATGCCTCGGCCACCACTAAGGCGGTGCCTACTTGCTGCTGCAAGAGAGAGCCGTCCATGCCCAGCGTTTTAACTAAAATTGGTCTGGCTGCGACCAGCTGTTTTTCGGGGAAAATACCGCCCAGCGTAGTCATGCCGATGTAGCCCCCGGCATTGTTGACCTGAGCCACCACATCACCGGGGAGCTGGCGGCCCGCAATATCATAGGCAAGCTCCCGGCCGGAGGAAATATACACCGTGTCACTGGGGTAGCAGATCAGGACATAAGCATCCGCTACGTCCGCCACCGAGGTAACGTAGAGCTTATATCTGTCGCTGGATAACCCGCCGCCCAAAATTTCGGGGCGGGTCAGTGCCTGACTGGTATAGTCCGCCACGCTCTGGGCGTTGCGCTCCAGGGTCGACTGCTTTTCCCGTACAATGTACTGGTAGGAAAGCGTAATAAAGGCGGCGCCCAAGAGCGCAAAGGAAATTAAAATCATGCCCGCCATCATTAGAAATTGCCGCTTATAAAGAGAATTCAGACCAACCACCACGCTTTAAAAGAAAAAATAGTTGCCGCAAAAGCGCGGCGGTTAAAAGAGCTCAAAAAATTTTTTGCTTTGCGGTTACATGACCTCAAACTTATATCCCACGCCCCAGACGGTCTTGAGTGCCCATTTTTCGCTAATGCCCTCCAGCTTTTCCCGCAGACGCTTAATGTGCACATCTACCGTGCGGGAATCCCCGAAGTAGTCAAAGCCCCAGACCTCATCCAGCAGCTGATTGCGGGTAAATACCCGGTTGGGGGAGGCAGCCAGATGAAACAGCAGCTCCAGCTCCTTCGGGGGGGTGTCCACCCGCTTGCCGTCCACCAAAAGCTCGTAGGAGTCCAAATTAATGGTCAGCTTGTCAAAGGAGAGCTTCTTTTCGCCGCTGTCCGCCTCCTCTGCCCCGAAGCGGCGCAGAACGGCGTGGATGCGGGCCAAGACCTCCTTCATCTCAAAGGGCTTGACAATGTAGTCGTCAGCACCGTCCTCCAGACCGTGCACCTTGTCCTCGGTCTCGCCCTTGGCGGTGAGCATAATGACAGGGGTCTTGTCAGCCTCCCGAATTTTCGCCAGCACCGACCAGCCGTCCATAACAGGCAGCATAATGTCCAGCAGCACCAGGTCGGGCTGGTAGGAGCGGAAAAGCTCCACCCCTTTGCCGCCGTCGGCGGCCACTGCGGTTTGAAACCCCTCTTTTTCCAGATAAAGGTGCAAAAGCTCGGCAATATTGGCTTCATCTTCTACAATCAACACTTTTCGGGCCATAAAGCATCCCCCTTGTTTTTTGTAATACCATTATATCCGTAAAATAGCCATTGCGGTGAATTTTTTGTAAATTTAAAAGAAGCGCCGAGCCGTCGAGAGCAGCGGGCTAAGACCCGAAGCGGCGCAAAAACACAAAACAGGCGACTCACGCAAGCCTGCGGCGTTTTTTTGCAAAGTCGAAGGGGCTTAGAACCGCGTGGCGAACAGGCGAGGCGTGACAGGGGAGAAGCGCCGAGCCGTCGAGAGCAGCGGGCTAAGACCCGAAGCGGCGCAAAAACA
>CAZDDZ010000050.1:0-5690 GCA_964504285.1 uncultured Pseudoflavonifractor sp. | reverse complement strand
CAAAACAGGCGACTCACGCAAGCCTGCGGCGTTTTTTGCAAAGTCGGAGGGAAACCGCCCCGCCCATTATACGGCTATAACGGTCACCAAGGTATAGCAATTCCACCGCACCGACGGCGGCATTGGTTGCACCAAGTAAAACGCAACTACCGCGGGTTAGGGGCTACCCTTGCCGACGGGCGGCAGCCCTACTTTACCGGGCGCAGACTATGCCGAGCTAGTAACCGCTATCTGGTTTTGCCGACTGTTGAAAACCGTACCGCCGCCATGGACTTATAGGGTTCGGGGTCGCAACCCCGACGGACTTTGCCTACTTTCGTCCGTTCGAAAGTAGGTCGCCGAAGGCAGGACAAGGTAGGTGCACCTCGGTTTGGGATAACGGGGAACACTGGCCCACTATAAAAGTGTCCGCACCGCTAAAGGAGGGCTTAGCCGTGCTCGGTATAGGCCCGGTCAATCTCAATGACGGCAAAGTAACAGGGGTCGATTTCCTTAAATTTAGCGGTAATGCGCTCCCTCACCTGCTCGTCGGTGAGGGTGAGGTGATACGGCACCACCACGTCGAAAATCAAGTTGCGGTGAAGAGGGCCGGTGGTCATGCGGAAGTCGTGAATGCTCATGGCCGGGTCAATTTCCCGTACAATACCGTCGGCCAGGGTACGGGCTGCCATGATCGTCTCATCCCCGGTGGCGATAGGGTCCATGTGAATGGAGGCTTCAATTTGAAACTTGGCTTTCAGTTCACGCTCGGCGGAATCAATAATGTCATGAAGCTCCATCAGATCACCGTCCATGGGTACCTCGGCATGCAAACTCAACATACGGCGGCCGGGACCGTAATCGTGAATGATCAGGTCGTGAATACCCTGAATTTCGGGGTAGGAGAGCACGGTGCTTTGAATGTCCTGTACCAGCGTGGGGTCAGGGCTCTGACCCAGCAGGGGATTGAGGGTATCCTTAGCCGCCTCCCAGCCCGCCTTGAGAATAAAGGCGGCCACCAGAATGCCCACCCAGCCGTCGACGGACACCTGAAAAAAGTGTCCGACCAGAGTGCCCAGCAACACGGCGGAGGTGGCCACTACATCGGACAGAGAGTCGGTGGCGGTGGCGGACATAGCGGCTGAGTCAATGCGCCGGGAGAGATTGCGGTTAAAAAAGCACATCCAGAGCTTTACCAAGATAGAGACAAATAGAATGACAATAGACACCCAGGAGAAGGAAACCAGCGCCGGGTGAAGAATCTTGTCCAGGGCTGACTTCCCCAGCTCCACCCCCACCAGCAGAATGGCGGCGGCAACCACCAGGCCGGAGAGGTACTCAATCCGCCCGTGGCCGAAAGGATGGTCGCTGTCGGCCCGCTTACCCGCCATGCGAAAGCCCAGCAGTGTCACCACGGAGGAGCCTGCATCGGAGAGATTATTAAAGGCATCGGCGGTAATGGCAATGCTTCCGGTAAGTAATCCCGCCAAAAACTTGCCTGCCGACAGCAATAGGTTCAAAAAAATCCCCACGCCACCGGAGAGCGTGCCGTATCGCTGCCGGACGGTGGGATTCTGTACATCATTACAATCTTTGATTAAGGCTTTCACCAAAAAATCCGTCATGGGCACACCTCATAAATTATGGTATTGTAATATTATCGCATTTTAGCGCTATACCGTCAAGTAGCGGAGACGCATAGGCTAGCCTGCCCGACCGAATCGGGTTCGCTATGTGAATCGGAACATATAAAATCTTTGGGAACCTTTTTTCGTTTCACGGCGATAAACAGTCAGAAGGATGGTGAAGTCGCTTGCAGGTGGAGGAATTAATTGAGCCTTACGGTCCGAGACTGTGGCGGCTTTGCCGCAGGCTGGCGCGAAACACCGGGGACGCGGAAGAGCTGTACCAGCAGACCTTCCTCCGGGCGCTGGAGTGCGAAAAGAGATTGGATAAGGAAGGCAATCCCGGCGCATGGCTCTGTGCCACCGCCGCGGGACTGTGGAAAAGCAGCATCCGCCGCGCTGCCCGCCGGGAGGCCATTGCCCCAACAGTGCCGGAGGAGGATGGGACGCAGGTCAGCGCCGGAGAGACCCCGGAGGAGACCCTCCTAAAGCGGGAGCGGGCGGCTGATGTGGAGCGCCTTCTGGATGGGCTGGACGAAAAATACCGGCTGCCGCTGGTACTTCACTACGCGGGCGGGCTGGCGGTGGAGGAAATTGCCAAGACGCTTAAGCTGCCTGTGGGCACGGTGAAAAGCCGCATGGCGCGTGGACGGGAGCAAATTAAAACGGGATGGGAGGCGTGGAGCCGTGTATGATAAGGAACTGGACATAATTTTAAGCGAGACCTTGGGTAGAGAGGCGCACCGCCCCGACTATCTGGATACTCGGCTCCGAGGCGAGCTGGCAATGGCCCGGAAAACCGGGCGGGGCATCTCCCTGTGGTGGCTGCCGCTGGCGCTGTCCCTGGGTGTGGGAGCCGTGCTGGTTCTGCTGGGCGCGCTGCTGCCGTGGCCGGTCAATTTCGTGCTGGCGGTGGCGTCGGTTGTGACAGTGGTCACCACAACGGCCTTTACAGTGGTAGGGCTTGCGTGCTTTGGCCTGAGAAAGAAAGGAAGGGTTTTACTATGAACTTGGCATTTGTTCTCTGCGTTGCGTTGGGACTTGTTTTTTTGGCACTGACCTCCATGGCTTTGATTGCCGTTTGGGTCTACCGGGACGCCAAAAGTCGGGGGCTGGAGGCCGGGGTGTGGACGCTGGTGGTGGTGCTGGTGCCTAGCCTGCTGGGGCTGCTCCTTTATTTCCTGGTGGGGCGCAAGGAAAGTCGCCGCCCCTGCTCCGGCTGCGGCAAGCCCGTCCCGGTGCGCAGCACCTTCTGCGGCTACTGCGGAGCGCAGCTGCCTCAAGAGGATCCTCAGCCCGTAAAGCCGGTGGGGAAAGGCTTGCTCATTGCCGCCGTTATAGGAATTGTACTCACCGTGGTGCTGGGCATTGCCGCTGTTGTCGGGCTCGCCATCGCTGACGGGGTGGACTTTACCCCCAGCATATCCACAGTCTATGTGGAAAATAACCGGGGCGACCAGTGGAGCGTAAAGTGGCATTATACAAATAAAAGCCCTCGGTGTTCATTTAAAATTGAAGATAACGGCAAGCCCAATATGCTCTACTTTGAGGGGGAGTGCGAGGAAGGCCCTCTGACCTTGCGGGTTTATCAGGGGGAGCTGGAGCGCACCTTTGACCTCTCGGGTGGCGGGGAAATTGAGGAAAGCCTTGACCTATCCATTTTCTCCCCCGGAAAGGTATACTTGGAGCTGGATAACAGCCGGGGTGAGGGCAAAAACGTGGAGTTTGAAGCCCATTGGAAATCATAAAAATAGGGGCTGTTCATATGAACAGCCCCTATTTTTATTCTATATCATCGGGTAAAAACGCCTCGTGGGGCAGCAAGTCGGACAGCTCTACTAAGATAGGGGAGAAACCGCCGTGCGGGTCCCAGCCGGGGGCGGCTGGGGTACGAACACCCAGCGGATCCGGCATGTTAATGGGCAGCGAAACCACGGCCCGCATACCGCGCTCGGGGCGGCTTTCCAGCATGACGGCCCCGCCGTGAAGATGAGCCAGCTCCCGCACAATGCCCAGTCCCAGTCCCATGCCGCCGTCGGCACGGTAGGATGGGGCTTCGCCATCCGGAGTCAGGCCGGGGCCATTGTCCCAAACGGTAAGGATGGCACGGTTTTTTTGCTTAGTGAGGTGCAGCCCTGCCTCTCCCCCCTCGCCGGCGGCCTTAATAGCGTTGGAGAAAAGCCCCAGCAGCAGGCGGCGCAGAAGGGTGCCGTCACCGGTGGTAATCAGACCGGAAAGATCGCTCTCATAGCGAAAGGTAACTCCGGCAAGCTTTGCCAGAGGAAGGGTTTGCTCAGCAATTTCCCGGCACAGTCCGGCTAAATCCAACGGGCCGGGACGGTAGGGAATGCCGCCCAGCTGTGCGTCCTGGTAAAACTCAACATGGTTCATTAGTCGCAGCATTCGGTAAAAGCTTTGATTCATAATGGCTAAATACTGGTCGTTTTTGGCTTCGCCTTGTTCCCTTATGGCGGGGGTAAGCAGGTGAAGAGCCGCCATAAGATTGCTTACCTGCTGGCGCAGCTGTTCAAGAAAAATGGCCTGGGATGGGCCTGTAAAAAGGGTGGGATCACCGTTTTTTTCTGCCATGTCGCCAAATCACCTCCGCTGTCATTGTGCGTTATTAGCATGTGCAGAGCAGCAAAAAATTTGAGTACATTCAGTATACCAAAAATTGGCCTTTGCAACAAGAATTATGTCGAATAATGTCAAGAAGGAAAAATAAAAACGGAATTTGTTTCTGGTAATGGGGAAGCGGGCAAAGACAAGACCGGGCTTAAGGGGGTGATGAAAAGCGTAGCGTGGAGCTTAAGTTGGTTCGAAGAGCGTTTTTGCAGCATTTAGAATAAAAAGGATAAAATTTTTGCAAATTTTCGAAAAAACTCTTTCAAATCTGAACAAGATGGGTTATAATAAGCGGCGCACGAGAAATCGTTAAATTTAAAAGAAGCAAGGAGATATGCAACATGGGCATTAAAGTTGGCATTAACGGCTTTGGCCGCATCGGCCGTCTTGTTTTCCGCGCCGGTATCGGCCGCTCCGACATTGAGTTTGTCGGTATCAACGACCCCTTCATGACCCCTGACTATATGGCGTACATGCTGAAGTATGATACGATGCACGGCCGCTTTGAGGGCGAGGTCAGCTACACCGACCACTCCATCATTGTAAACGGCAAGGAGATTGAGTTCTTCGCCCAGAAGGATCCCAAGGACATTCCCTGGGGCAAGGTTTCCGCCGAGTACGTGGTTGAGTCCACCGGCGTGTTCCTCACCAAGGAGAAGGCACAGGCTCACATTGACGCCGGTGCTAAGAAGGTCGTTATGTCCGCCCCCTCCAAGGACGATACCCCCATGTTCGTTATGGGCGTCAACAATACAACTTATGACCCCAGCATGACCTTTGTGTCCAATGCTTCCTGCACCACCAACTGCCTGGCTCCCATTGCCAAGGTGCTGCACGACAACTGGGGCATTGCTGATGGTCTCATGACCACCGTCCACTCTGCCACTGCCACTCAGAAGACCGTGGACGGCCCCTCCGCCAAGGATTGGCGCGGCGGCCGCGCTGCTTCCGGCAACATCATCCCCTCTTCCACCGGCGCCGCTAAGGCCGTGGGCAAGGTCATTCCCTCCCTCAACGGCAAGCTGACCGGTATGTCCATGCGCGTTCCCACCCTGGACGTGTCCGTGGTTGACCTGACCGTCAATCTGGCCAAGCCCGCTAAGTACGATGAGATCTGCGCCGCCATGAAGAAGGCTTCCGAGGGCGAGCTCAAGGGTATCCTGGGTTACACCGAGGACGCTGTGGTCTCCTCCGACTTCCTGGGCGACACCCGCACCTCTATCTTTGACAAGGACGCCGGCATTGCCCTGACCGATACCTTCGTCAAGGTCGTGTCCTGGTACGATAATGAGATCGGTTACAGCAATAAGGTGCTCGACCTGATTGCTTATATGTTCTCTGTGGACCACAAGTAAGAATTGCAAAAAGAGGAGCGGACGCTTTTTAGCGTCCGCTCCTCTTTTTGCAGACAAACTGCTATTTTGAAATAGGATGTCAAAAGACTGAGATTTTTGAGCGGGG
>CAZDDZ010000049.1:0-19713 GCA_964504285.1 uncultured Pseudoflavonifractor sp. | reverse complement strand
TCAACACCCTGCCCGGCATGACCCCCACCAGCCTGCTGCCCCAGGAGGCCGCGGCAGTGGGTATCGGTTACCCCGAGCTTTGTGGGCGCATTGTCGAGGTCTCGCTGGAGGCCAGAAAACAGGGAAGGTAGGATCCTTTTTATGGAAGCCATGACGATACGAGAGATACTTTCCGCCGTAGGCGGGCGTATACTGGGTGCGTTTGACAATCTGGATATGACCATCTGCAAGGTGGAGACTGATAGCCGCACCATTCACGAGGGCTCCCTGTTTGTTCCTCTCATCGGTGACCAATTTGACGGTCATGCCTACATTACCAGTGCTTTGGAGGGTGGAGCAGCAGCCTGCTTTACCCAGCGGGAGCGGGAGAGTTATCTGCCCGGCAAGTGCTATATCAAGGTGGAGAGCACCGCCAGGGCCCTGCGGGATTTAGCAGTGCACTATAAGAAGAAATTTCCCGTTCCTGTGGTAGCCATTACAGGAAGCGTAGGCAAGACTACTACCAAGGACATGGTGGCCGCTGTCTTGGGTGAGCACTATCATGTGCTTAAGACAGAAGGGAACCTAAACACCGATATTGGCACCTGTATGACCTTGTTCCGCTTGACCAGCGAGACGGAAATTCTCGTTTTGGAAATGGGCATGAACCATCCTGGTGAGATTGAAGTCATGTCTGCCCTCGCCGAGCCCGATGTCTGCCTGATTAGTAATGTAGGGGACTCCCATATCGAATTTCTGGGCAGCCGTGAAAACATTTTAAAGGCCAAATGCGAAATATTTAGTCATGCAAAGCCTGGCTGTCTCGCTATTCTCAACGGGGACGACGAGCTGCTGGCCGGATTAAAGGGGCAGCTAAACTGCGAGATTCTCTGGGTAGGGGGAAAGCCCGATCTGGACTATACCGCCATGAATCTCACCAGTGACGGAAAGGCCGGTACCAGCTGTAAGGTGAAAACACCCCACACGGTATGCGATGTAGAAATTCCGGCCTTAGGAAGCCATATGATTTACCCAACCCTCATGGCTGCGGCGGTAGGGGAGCGGTTCGGTCTCACCGAGGAGGAGTTCCGCCGGGGTGTGCTCCATTTTGCACCCACTAAGATGCGCATGAACATCATTCAGCAGCAAAACGGCATTACCATTTTAAATGATACCTATAATGCCAATCCCCAGTCCATGCGGGCTGCGGTAGAGGTACTGTCCAAAACTCACGACACTAAGAAAATAGCGGTTTTGGGCGATATGTTTGAACTGGGCGCTCTGGCGCCTGCCCTTCATGCCGGTGTGGGTGCGTACCTGGGTAAAGCGGGTATCGACTGCCTGGTGGCGGTGGGCGAGCTGGCAAAAAATATTTATGATGCGGCTAAGACTGCCCTGGTGCCCGAGGTTTACTACTGCGCCAACAAAGAGGAGGCACTGCCTGTTTTGGCGCAGGTAGCACAGCCGCACACCACCATCCTAGTCAAGGCATCCCGCGGCATGGCCTTTGAGGAACTGGTGGAGTATTTAAAGAGCATTACACAGGAGCTGTAATGTACGGACTGCAAAAAAATTGGCACATGCGTGTTTGTCACCCTGCGGGCAAACGCTAAGGAAGCTCTGATTTAATCCAGTCGTATAGATTAGCGCGTGTATTTTTTGTTCGGCAAGCCAAAAAAACGCAGGAATCCTGACGGATTGCAAGGTTTTTTGGCGCAGTCCGGGCGGAAAAGACACCGCCAAAATATGCGGCGGGATTAAATCGGAGATTCCCTAAGTTTCTAGCCAACGGCCGGGCGCTTGATTTAGGACCTGTATTGGTAGACTCGCGTAACTACCTTTTTAGAAAGGCGCTAAGGCGATTTCACCTCAAAAATTCGGCCGCGGCGGCCTATAAATACGGGTTTTTATATTAGGAGAACATTATGATAGATATATCCGTCTCGAATCTGGTCAAAGAATTCGAGGTAGGCAGTAAAATATTGGACGGGCTCTCCTTTCAAATCGATCAGGGGGAGCGCGTTGGCCTGCTTGGAAAAAATGGAGCAGGGAAGACCACCTTCCTGAAAATACTCACCGGTGAACTGGATTTTGACGACGGAGAAATTATGGTGGCCCCCGGCAAAGCGCTGGGGCTGATTTCCCAAATTCCTGTTTATCCACCGGAATATACCGTGGAGGATGTGCTTAATACCGCCTTTCGTAAACTCCGGGATATGGAGGCTGAGCTAGCTGTCCTGACAGAAAAAATGGCGGGCGGGGATACCGCCGCCCTTAAGCGCTACGGGGAGGTTTCTGCCCAGTTTGAATCCAAGGGCGGGTATGATACCGATACCGAGCTCAATAAGGTCTGTAACGGCCTGGATGTACCCGCTGCCATGCGCTCCCAACTATTTTCCGCCCTTTCCGGCGGAGAAAAAACCCGGGTAAACCTGGCTCGGCTTATTTTGGAGGACACTGATATTCTCCTGCTGGATGAGCCTACCAACCACCTAGATCTCCATGCCACCGAGTGGCTGGAGGACTATCTCTCGCGCTATAAGGGCACCGTCCTGGCCATCTCACACGACCGCTGGTTTTTGGATAAGGTGGTCAAGCGAGTCATTGAAATCGTGGACGGTAAGGCTGAATTTTACGAGGGCAATTACAGCTTCTACGCAGTGGAAAAGGAGCGCCGCTACGAGGAGCAGCTCAAGCAATACGAGAAGGAACAGGCTAAAATCGGTCAGCTTCAGGAGGCGGCGGACAAGCTCCACCTATGGGCCTTTATGGGGGCAGATAAGCTTCATAAGCGGGCCTTTTCCATGGAAAAACGGATAGAGCGCCTAAGCAAAACAGACCGCCCTACGAAGGAGCGCAAGCTGGATATTCGATTTGGGGAGCGGGATTTCCGGGGGGATGAGGTGGCTGTCATCAAGGGGCTGAGTAAGTCCTTTGGGGAGCGTACCCTCTTTTCCGATGTAAATCTACTAATCGAGGGGGGCGAGCGCATTGCCCTTCTGGGAGACAACGGTACGGGAAAGTCTACCCTCATTAAGATGATTATGGGGGAAGATGAGCCTACCGCTGGAAAAATGCGCATGGGCCCTACTGTGAAAATCGGATATCTGCCCCAAATTATTCATTTTTCCCACCCGGAGCGCAATTTGGTGGACACCATGATTTACGAACTTGACTGTTCCACCCAGACCGCACGTAACCGCCTTGCCGCCTTTAAATTTCGTGGGGAGGATGTGTTTAAGCCGGTCTCTGCCCTCTCCGGTGGCGAGCAGAGCCGTCTGCGCCTTTGCATGCTCATGGATGAGAAAATTAACCTCCTTATTTTGGACGAGCCCACAAACCATCTGGATATTAATAGCCGAGAGTGGATTGAGGAGGCGGTGGAGGATTATGAGGGAAACCTTCTCTTTGTCTCCCACGACCGCTACTTTATTAACCGCTTTGCCACCCGTATCTGGATGCTGGAAAAGGGCGGTATTACTGACTTTGATGGCACCTATGAGGAATTCCAAACCGCCAGAGAGCGTGCAGCGCGGGGGCAAACGCCTGCCACACCAACCACCTCGGAGCCGCCTAAGGAGAAGCCCAAGCGTTCCGGGGGCACCAAGGAGCTGGAGAAGCAGGTCAACGCCGCCGAGCGTGAGGTGGCCAAAGCTGAGGAGCGAATGTACGAGCTGACCCAAGAAATTGAGGAGGCATCCAGCGACTATCTCAAGCTCCAGGAGCTCTATGAAAAGCGAACCACACTGGAGTATGAAATCGCCACCCTTTACACCAACTGGGAAAGGCTTGCCGCCGAGCTGGAGGAGGCACGATGAGAGAGAAAAAAAGCGCCTATCGCCACTATGGCGGTAAGCGAGCGCCTCTTTGGCTTAAGCTTGTGGCCGGACTACTGGCCGTGGGACTTGTATGCTTTGCCGGGCTGGAGGGGATTATTTTGGCGGGCAGTCGCACCCATGTTGTGGGTGAGCCCAAGACCATGCTGATTTTGGGCTGCCAGGTAAAGCCCTGGGGCCCATCCGAGCTGCTATTAGACAGGCTGGATACCGCCCTTGCCTATTTAGAGGGCAGGGAGAACGTGCGTATCATCGTCAGCGGGGGGCAGGGCAAAGACGAGCCCAGCACCGAGGCAGCCGCCATGCGGGATTATCTGGTGAAGCACGGTATCGCGCGGGAGCGCATTCTCTTGGAGGACAAAAGCCACAATACCTACGAGAATATGGTTTATTCCTTTGCGCTCATGGAGCGCATGGACATAGATACTGGGGAACCCTATATCATCGTATCCAATGGGTTCCATCTGGCTCGGGCCAAAATGCTGGCTGATCGGCAGGACGGCGGAGCCGAGACCTATACGCTGGCCGCGCCTTCCAGCCACATGCCTTCCCGCATTAAAATGTACTTCCGTGAGCCACTGGCGCTGGTGAAGTCATTT
The DNA here is from genome assembly GCA_964504285.1 of uncultured Pseudoflavonifractor sp. Taxonomy (GTDB): domain Bacteria; phylum Bacillota; class Clostridia; order Oscillospirales; family Oscillospiraceae; genus Pseudoflavonifractor. The sequence continues at coordinate 15,299 of CAZDDZ010000049.1, read as the reverse complement.
ATCTTTGACCGATAAGGAGTTCATATGTTAGACAAGCTCAAAAGCCTGGAACTGCACTATCAGGATCTGGAAGCCCGCTTAAATGCTTCTGAGACCTACGCCGATCCCGCCCTTGTGGCAAAGCTTAACAAGGAACAGAATGAACTGTCGCCGGTGGTGACAGCTTACCGTTCCTACTTGAAACGCAAGCAGGACTTGACCGACGCGCAGAGCCTGATGTCCGACCCTGACATGAAGGAGCTGGCTCAAGAGGAGTATGCCGAGGCCAAGGCCGATATAGAGCGCTTGGAGGAGGAGATGAAAATTCTGCTCCTGCCTCGTGACCCCAATGACGATAAGAGCGTCATTGTAGAGATTCGCGCCGGTGTCGGCGGGGAGGAGGCGGCTCTCTTTGCCCACTCCCTCCACCGCATGTACACCATGTATGCCGAGGCGCGCCGCTGGCAGGTAGAGGTGGCAAATCTCAATGAAACCGAACTGGGCGGTGTGAAGGAAATTTCCTTTACAATTGATGGGGACGGCGCCTACTCCCGGCTGAAGTTTGAAAGCGGAGTCCACCGGGTACAGCGGGTACCCGAAACCGAGTCGGGCGGGCGCATCCATACCTCAACCGTCACAGTGGCTGTGCTGCCTGAGGTGGACGAGGTGGATGTGGAGATTAACCCTGCGGATATTGAAATGCAGGTGTTTCGCTCCTCTGGTGCGGGCGGTCAGCACGTCAATAAGACCTCCTCCGCCGTGCGGCTCATTCACAAGCCATCCGGCATGGTGGTGGAGTGTCAGCAAGAGCGCAGCCAGTTCCAGAACCGGGACAAGGCTATGATGATGCTTCGCTCCCGGCTCTATGATCAGGCACTGCAAGAGCAAACGGATGCCATTACCGACCAGCGCCGCAGCCAAGTAGGCAGCGGGATGCGCAACGAGCGCATTCGGACCTATAATTTTCCCCAAGGCCGGCTTACCGACCACCGGATAGGACTAACACTTTACAAACTTGATAACATCATGAACGGTGACCTGGATGAAGTCATTGACGGACTTTTGACTGCGGATCAAGCAGAACGCCTTAAGCAAAACGGGGGCAACTAGCCTGACCGGCTTCGGATTACAATGGTCAGACTACCCGCTGATATTGTAAAGAAAACCTGGCCGCCATATATGGCGACCCTACAAGGAGATATAATTTTGGAACTGACCATTCATTTTAGCAAATTGCCTGAGGGCATGGAGTTGGACGATGTACGACAGGGACTGGATAACGTGCTGGAGGACGACGGCTGGCTCATCGGCCTTCGTCAGGGCTGTATTGAGGTGGAGCTGGAGGACGAGAAGGTAAATCCTAAGCACGGGATTGTAGCTGTCAAGCGGTATCTTCAGTGCGCCGCGTTTGCCCCTGATACCACCATTGAGCTTGCCGGCGTGCCTGTGGGCATTTACGAGTAAGTCAGGTGACGGTGTTGAAGACAAAAACCTTTACCACGGCAGAGATTGAACCGGCAGCAGAAATCCTCCGCAGGGGCGGGTTGCTGGGCATTCCAACCGAGACAGTGTACGGGTTAGGGGCCAACGGTCTGGATGAGACAGCGGTGGAGCATATTTTCATTGCCAAAGGCCGTCCTCAGGATAACCCCCTTATCCTTCATATTCCGTCGGACACGTGGCTTGCACGCTATTGCCGGGACATCCCTAAAAGTGCCTATGAACTTTCAGAACGGTTCTGGCCGGGGCCGCTGACTATGATTTTAAAGCGGGGAGACATGGTGCCGGACGTGGTAACGGCGGGGTTGGATACCGTGGGGATGCGCTGCCCTGACCATGAGGTCTGCCGGGAGATTATCGCCAGAGCCGACGTGCCTGTGGCTGCTCCCTCCGGCAATACCTCCGGCCGCCCCAGCCCCACATCGGCGGCCCATATGCTGGAGGACATGGACGGGAAAATCGAAGGCATTGTGGACGGGGGCAACTGCACCGTGGGAGTAGAGTCCACCATTATTGATTTGACGGTTACCCCGCCCCGGCTCCTGCGTCCCGGCGGCATTACACTGGAGGAACTCCGGGCGGTGCTGGGCGAGGTGACAGTGGATGATGCGGTTACTCGCCTATTGGCGGAAGGGGAGCAGCCACGCGCCCCCGGCATGAAGTACCGCCACTATGCTCCCCAAGCGCCGGTTACCGTAGTGAAGGGCGACCCCGCCAAGGGTGCGGCCTATATAGCACAGTATATGGGAGAAAACTGCGGCGTTATCTGCTTTGACGAATTTGCGGAGCTGTTCACGGGACACCTCGTGAAAAAGCTGGGCATGGCGGCGGACAAAAAATCACAGGCGCGACACGTCTTTGACGCGCTGCGCTACTTTGACGGCACCGATGTAACCGAAATCTGGGCCCAATGTCCCGATGATGCCGGCCTGGGCCTTGCCATATCCAACCGTCTGAATAAGGCGGCAGGGTTTCACATTATTGAAACTTTGTAGGGCTGGCTGAAAAAATAGATTCTGGATGTTAAAATAAGCACAGAGGGGAGCAAACTTTGATGTCAAAGCTTAAAATTTGCAAAATTACCTTTATTGTACTCGGGGCATTGTTGCTACTCTTTACAGTATGGCTTATGTGGAATGTGGGGATGAGTACACCCTGGTGGATTTTTTCGGCTATCTCTGCCGTAATCAGTTTTCTTGGTGCATATGCAATGAGTGCGGTTGACTACGAGCTTGATGCCCGGTGCGAATGGCAAGACGGCAGGATAGAAAAGCTTAAGAAAAGACTGGACGCGCAGGAGCCAAGGACATGAAAATTATTGGTATTACCGGCCCAACCGGGGCGGGGAAGACCACGGCGCTCCGCAAAATCACAGAGTTGGGCGGCGTAATTATTGACTGCGATCAGGTGTACCACGACCTGCTGGCTCAGAACGCACCCCTGCGGCGGGAATTGACGGCACGGTTTGGAGCTTGTATACTTGATGGCGACGGCAGAGTGGATCGTAAGGCTTTGGGACGCACCGTTTTTCAGAATGAGGAAGCCTTGCAGGCACTCAACGCCATTACCCACCGCTATGTGCTCCGCGCGGTAAAGGAGCGGCTTTCTGAAGCAGAAACAGAAGGAAGACCCGCCGCCGCAATTGACGCAATTGCTCTGGTAGAGAGTGGTTTGGCTCAGCGCTGCGATGTAGTGGTCGGCATTCTCGCTCCGGCAGAGGTGCGCGTGCGTCGAATTATGGCGCGGGAGGGCATTTCAGAGGAATACGCCTCTATGCGTGTAAATGCGCAGAAAGAAGATAGCTTTTTTCGGGCACACTGTACTTATATCTTAGAAAACAGCAAGGATGACACGCCTGAAACCTTTGGGGCGAAGGCAGTAGACCTCTTTACTCAAATACTCAAATATCAAAAGGAGGAAATTTTCATGGAAGAAAAGCAGAAAACACAGGGCGAGCTGCGGCGGGAGGCTCTGCTGGATAACCCAAAGAATGGCTATGACCGCCTGACCGGCGAGGACGAGTCGGCCATGAAGGCCTATTGTGAAGACTACAAGAAGTTTTTGGACGCAGGCAAGACCGAGCGAGAGTGTGTGGACGAAACCGTCCGCCTGGCTGAGGCGCATGGCTTTAAGCCATTTATCCGCGGTATGGCCGTAAATGCCGGCGACAAGCTCTACCGCGCCAACCGTGGCAAGGCCATTATGCTGGCTGTGGTGGGTACCGCGCCCCTGTCGGAGGGCGTAAACATCGGTGCCGCCCATATTGATGCTCCGCGCCTGGATCTTAAGCAGCGTCCGCTCTATGAGGACAGTGAGCTGGCGTTCCTCAAGACCCACTACTACGGCGGCATCCGCAAGTACCAGTGGGTCACCATTCCTTTAGAGCTCCACGGTGTGGTAGCACTGAAGGACGGCACTCTCATTAACGTCACCGTGGGTAACGGTGCTGGCGACCCTGTTTTTACCATTGACGATCTGCTGCCCCATCTGGCGCAGGATCAGAGCAAAAAGGCACTAAGCGAGGCTATTCCCGCCGAGAGCCTGAATATTCTGGTGGGCAGCCGTCCCTTTAAGAACGACGAGGGTTCCGACAGAGTGAAGCTGGCGGTCATGGATATTCTCAACCAGAAGTATGGCATTACCGAGGCCGACTTTATCTCCGCCGAGCTTTCCGCTGTGCCTGCTTTTGGCGCCTCCGACGTGGGCTTTGATCGCTCGCTGATCGGCGCTTACGGCCACGATGACCGTGTGTGCAGCTTTGCCGCGCTGGCCGCACTTTTTGCCATCAATGCCCCTCGCCGCACTGCCGTTTGTATGCTGGCAGACAAGGAGGAAATTGGCTCCGTAGGCGTGTCCGGTATGAAGTCGGCCGCCTTTGACACCTTTATGTCCGACCTGTGTGATGCGCAGCGTATTCCCCTCAAGGCCTGCTATGAGAAGTCCTTCTGCCTGTCCGCCGATGTGACCGCTGCCTTTGACCCCAACTTCCCCGAGGTTTTTGAAAAGCGCAACAGCGCGCTGGTCAACTACGGCATGGGTCTTTGCAAGTACACTGGAAGCCGCGGAAAGTCGGGCGCATCTGATGCCGCCGCCGAAGTGGTGTGCTATGCACGCCGCGTGCTGGATGATGCCGGTGTCATGTGGCAAATGGCCGAGCTGGGCAAGGCCGACCAGGGCGGCGGCGGTACGGTGGCTGCTTATATGGCCGAGCGCGACATTGATACTTTGGATGCCGGTGTGCCCGTCCTCTCCATGCACGCTCCCTTTGAGACGGTCTCCAAGCTGGACTGCTATATGACCTATAAGGGCATGAAGGCCATTTACGAGGTTTAAAGGAAAGAAGTAGAATAAACAGCGAGAGAGCACCGGGCGTACAATGATGTACTGCCCGGTGCTCTCTCGCTGTTCGTCGCTTTATTACAATAAATGCCGGAACAAAGCTTTCCAGTCCTTTACGCTGAAAGATCAATCAAATATCACTGATTTTTTCTTTCCGTTCTTTTTCCTCGGATATTCTCTTACGCGAACGATAAAGTCCAAATTGACGGCCTCCACAGTGTCTTTGTTCTCCACTAAAATAGCACCATTGGAGACCTCTTTTATAATTCCGGACAATTGCGAGTTCAGTGTATAGATTAAACATTCTTTTTCAATAAACTTCTTACATAACTCCATCATTTGAAATCTCTCCTCATGGCATCTTTGTTTTACAATTTGTTTGGCAAAACTTTTTTTAAAATTACTCTCCTGGAGAAAAATAATTAGTAAGGGTAAAAATATAGCAAAGTATATTGCTGGATTCAAAAAAACGCCACCCTCCTGTGAAAAAGTATTGTTATAATTTTACTACATGGTGTTGCTGGCTGTCAACTGTGGTAAATACAGTCAAACGGTTTGCTTGCATATTTGCCCACATGTCAGTACAAGCTAAACCAAATAAACATGGGGAGTGACGGCACGATGACGGATGACACTGGGGAGACATTGGAAACCGGTAACGAGAACAAGGACACCGACACCGACTTAAATGGCCGACAGCAGCAGCTTGTAGATATGGGTTCGGCTACCATTAAAACAGAGCGAGGTACCATTCACACCCTGACCATTGTTGGACAGATTGAGGGGCATCAAATTTTGCCGCCTACCAGCAAAAGCACCAAGTATGAGCACATTTTGCCCCTGTTAGCCACCATTGAGGAGAGTGACGAGGTAGATGGACTGCTCATCCTCCTCAACACCGTGGGCGGTGATATTGAGGCGGGACTTGCTATTGCAGAACTTATTGCCAGTATGAAAAAGCCCACGGTGTCTCTGGTGCTGGGGGGTGGGCATTCCATTGGTGTGCCACTGGCAGTCTCCGCCCATACCTCATTTATTGCCCCCTCGGCAGGCATGACCATTCACCCGGTGCGAATTAACGGCCTGGTCATCGGCGTACCCCAGACCTTTAATTACTTTGAACGTATTCAAGACCGCATTATCCAGTTTGTTACACGAAACAGCAGGGTAAAGCGTGAAGAATTTACAAGGCTGATGCTCCAAACTGGGGAGCTGGCCGCCGATGTGGGCAGCGTCATCTACGGTGAGGAGGCAGTCTCTATCGGTTTAATTGACCGTATTGGCGGCCTATCCGATGCGCTGGAGTGTCTCCACGAGATGATGGAGCAGAAAAAGAAGCATTAAAGCGTAGGCTGGGCACAGAATCATGTGCGTTAATATTCTCGATAGGGAAAAAGGGCTGCCGCAAAGAGGCAGCCCTATTTCCCTCAGACTGGCGACAATGTCGCCAGTCTGAGGGCGATTTCGGCAAAATGCCGAAATCGGTCGCCTGCGGGCGGGTTCCTGCACGCGAAAGCGGGGGCTCCGCCCCCCTTTCACACTATCCCCCCGCTCAAAAATCTCAGTCTTCTGACATCCAATTTCAAAATAGCAGTTTGTCTACAAGTTGAGGGAAATAGGGCTGCCGCAAAGAGGCAGCCCTATTTCCCTATCATTTAGAGCGTACCTGTACAGTATCAAAACGCCCATAAACTTGTCTTTTTCCGTCATGACAGCGCCAATTTTCCTTGCCATACGTCAGTATGGCTGCAAAAAATCGGCTTGGCTGACAAAAAAATCCTGCGGTTTTGTGCATCCCGCTACTTTTCAGATGCGCTCTAATGTAAAGCAACAAAATTTTCATGTTTACATAACTAAAATAAAAAGGATGGAAATCTCCTGCCAATTGTGGTAATATAAACTTGTATGTCTATTTGCCGTTCGGGTGTTGTTTCCTGCATAAACGGCGTTTTAAGTTAGATCCGGAAAGGATTGGTTTCATGGCAACTGCACAAAAGAAAACAGGAGGGAAATCAGCCTCCTCTAATCGGCGTAAAAGTTCCGGCAGCACACGGAAGAAGGCTTCGCCCAAGCCCATTCGGCGTGAAATTGGGGCGGCTGTGTGCCTGCTTTTGGCACTCTTTTCTGCCTTTGGGTACTTCCAGGTTCAGGCCATTTTTATTGACCTTTTTTGTGGAGGGCTAAAGGGGCTGCTGGGGTATGGCTTTTGGCTGGTGCCGCCTATGCTGCTGATTTCCGGCATAGTTCTGCTCTTCCACCGAGGGCGACCCGTTAAGGGCCGAGTGTGGTGCGCCCTGCTGTTCCCGCTGCTGATGGGCTGTCTTCTCCACCTTTTCCTGTCAAAAGGGGAATACCCTTGGAGTTGGAGTATGATAAAAAGCCTCTGGGCAGACGGACAAATGCTTCAAAGTGGCGGCGTAGTATCCGGTGTACTGGCAATTGCCTTTACGGCTGTTTTTAGCCGCCTAGGCTCTGAGATCGTTTTTATTTTGTGTGGCGCAGTAATGCTGATGGCGGTTTTTAATGTCACCATTGTAGACATTGTAGACGCAATTCGCAATCGCCCTCACCCCGAGTACGAGGAGGAGGAGCTGCCCGAGCGCAAGGCTAAGCCGGTAAAGGCCCCACCTGTGCGGGAGCCTGTGCAAGAGGAGCAGGGGCGGCGCAAGCCCAATATTGATATTCCGGTGGACGAGCCCTCCGTCCCGCCTGCTGCGCCGGTAGTGCAGCCAAGTATTAAGGATAAGCTTTTTAACCGCAAACCAGCGGTTCCCACACCCGATCAGGTACTTACCGGCAAGACGGAGGAGCCTAACCCGGAGGCGGAGGAGACTGAGGTATTTCCTGACCATGCGCCTGTTCCACCTGTTCCGGCAGCAGTGCCGCCCATGCCGGAAATTATCCGCGAGCCTGCTGTACCCAAAGTGAAGCCTGCCGAAACGGCGCAAGCCGCCGCCGAGGTGGCACACGATATTGAGAAGAAGCTGATTGAAGGTCCCGCCGCTTATCAATACCCTCCGGCATCCCTTTTGAAGGAGGGAGACACCGTAATCGGGGCCGATGCAATCGGGGAACTCAAGAGCAATCAAACCCGTCTGGCCGACACCATTCGCTCCTTTGGCATTGAGGCCAATATTACAAATGTGACCCGGGGACCGTCGGTTACCCGGTACGAGCTGGAACTGGACCAGGGTGTGCGGCTAAACAAGCTAACCAACCTGGCTGATGACATTGCCCTTGCGCTGGGTGCAACCGGTGTACGTATCGCCCCTATTCCGGACAAAATTTCCATGGTTGGTATTGAAGTACCAAACAAGCTGGTTTCCCCTGTGTACATTCACGAGGTCATTGACTCCAAGGAATTTACCGGCCACAGCTCCAAGGTCTGTTTTGCCGTGGGTAAGGATATTGGCGGCAACAGTATTGTGGGTAACATCGCAAAGCTGCCACATCTGCTGATAGCCGGGACCACCGGCTCCGGTAAATCGGTGTGCACCAACTCGCTGATTATCTCTCTCCTCTACAAGGCCACGCCCGAGGAGGTTCGCCTCATCATGGTTGACCCTAAGATGGTGGAGCTGGGAATTTATAACGGCATTCCGCACCTGCTCATTCCTGTGGTAACCGACCCCAAAAAGGCCGCGGGCGCCCTGCAATGGGCAGTGACCGAAATGATGAAACGCTACCGCGCCTTCTCCGAGGTGGGAGTTCGTGACCTGGCATCCTATAACGCACAGGCCGCCAAGACTGAGGGCATGCCAAAAATGCCCCAGGTGGTGGTGGTCATTGACGAGCTGGCCGATCTGATGCTGGTAGCCGCCAAGGAGGTGGAGGAATCCATTTGCCGTGTGGCGCAGATGGGCCGTGCCTCTGGCATGCACCTGATTATTGCGACCCAGCGGCCCTCTGCCGATGTTATTACCGGCCTGATGAAGGCCAATATCCCCTCTCGTATTGCCTTTGCGGTAGCTTCCAGCCTGGAGTCCCGCATCATCCTGGATACCACCGGAGCGGAAAAGCTGGTGGGTCGGGGTGATATGCTCTATTTCCCGTTAGGAACCGGCAAGCCTCAGCGGGTGCAGGGGTGCCTGATCTCTGATGAGGAGGTTGCGAGCGTGGTAGAGTTTGTTAAACGCAGCGGCTCGGCAACCTATGATGAGACCATCATTCACGAAATTGAGCAGCATGCTGCCGAGAAGGAGAAGGGGAGCAAGGGCGTGGGCGGATCTGCTCCCAACGAGGTGGGTGACGACTACGATGAGCTGCTTCCCGCCGCCATTGAGGTGGTGGTGGAGACTGGTATGGCAAGCGTTTCCATGCTTCAGCGCCGTTTGAAGCTTGGCTATTCCCGGGCGGCCCGCCTGGTAGATCAGATGGAGGAGAAAGGGGTTGTGGGCCCCTTTGAGGGCTCTAAGCCCCGGCAACTTCTGATTACCAAGGAGCAGTGGCAGGAAATGCAGTTCCGGCAGGGAATGGTGGATACCGCCCCCGACACGGGGCCCGTCCCCGATGAGCTGGACTTTGAGGGAGACGCAATTCCCCAGGGCCGTGACATGCCGCCCTTTGATATGGGAGAATCGTAGATAAAAGTAAAAAGCAAGATCGGCGTAACCGCTATGACCTCTGAGGTCATAGCGGTTACGCCGATCTTTTAAACAATTATGCTTCGTTACCTTTTCCACCGTTCCATTTCCAGTCACGGATTTCGGGCATATCCTCGCCGTAGGTGGTGATATACTGCCGATGCTCCACCAATTTATCCCGCATGAGCTGGATAAGGAAGGCGCCACGATTTCCCAGCTGGGGCAGCCGCTTGACGGTATCCATGACCAAATGATAGCGATCCACATCGTTCTGTACCCGCATATCAAAGGGCGTGGTGATGGTGCCCTCCTCCTTGTAGCCGCGTACATGAAGCTTTTTGTTGTGGCGGCGGTACGTCAGCTCATGCACTAGGGTAGGATAGCCGTGGAAGCAGAAAATAATAGGCTTGTCGGTGGTAAAATAGGCGTCGTAGTCCTCGTCACTAAGCCCGTGGGGGTGCTCTGTGTGGGGCTGAAGCTTCATTAAGTCCACCACGTTAATTACCCGGATATGGAGCTCGGGCAGATACCGGCGCAGAATGGTTACCGCCGCCAGTGTTTCCAAGGTGGGGGTATCGCCGCAGCAGGCTAGCACTACATCAGGCTCATGCCCCTGATCGTTAGAGGCCCACTGCCAAATGCCGATACCTTGTGTGCAGTGCTTAACCGCCTGCTCCATAGTCAGCCACTGGGGCCGGGAGTGTTTCGAAGCGATAATAACATTTACATAATTCCGGCTTTTGATGCAGTGGTCAAACGTGGAGAGCAGACAGTTAGCGTCGGGGGGGAGGTAAAGCCGCACTACGTCGGCCTTCTTATTTGCCACATGGTCCAAAAAGCCGGGGTCCTGATGGGTAAAGCCGTTATGATCCTGCTGCCACACGTTGGAGGTAAGCAAATAGTTTAGAGAGGCAATGTCCTGTCGCCAGGGGAGCTGGCGGCAGACCTTGAGCCATTTGGCATGCTGGGCAAACATGGAGTCAATAATGCGAATAAATGCCTCGTAACTGGCGAAGATACCGTGCCGTCCGGTAAGAAGATAGCCCTCCAGCCAGCCCTGGCACATGTGCTCGGAGAGCATAGAGTCCATCAGACGGCCCTCAGGGTCAAGCTCGGTGTCACTGTCGGTCATATCACTGTTCCAGCGGCGGCCTGTGGCTTCCAGTATCGCGTCCAAGCCGTTAGAACTAGCTTCATCTGGGGCAAAAATGCGGAAATTTCGTGCCTCGGCATTTAAACGTACCGTATCACGCAGGTACTTGCCCAATTCACACATATCCTCAGCCACTGCCTCGCCGGGGGCAGGGACGTTGACGGCATAAGTGAGGTAATCGGGGCGGCGCAGGTCACGAAGAAGCTGACCGCCATTGGCGTGGGGGTTAGAGGCCATGCGGCGCACTCCGGTAGGGGCAAGCTCCCGCAGTTCAGGCAGGAGTTTGCCGTCCTTATCAAAGAGCTCCTCTGGCTTATAGCTGCGCAGCCATGCCTCTAAATCCTTTAATCGCTCCGGCTGGGAGTAGCTCACCGACAGCGGAATGCGGTGGGAACGGTAAGTGCCCTCCACAGGCAGGCCGTCTACCGACTTGGGGCCTGTCCACCCCTTGGGAGAGCGGAAAATAATCATGGGCCAGCGGGGACGGGTGGGGTCTTGGTTGCCGCGGGCGTGCTCCTGAATGCGGCTGATTTCACGGGTAGCCCAGTCCAGCGCGGCAGCCATGGTCTGGTGCATTTTTTCGTGATCGTCTCCATCTACAAAGCGGGGTTCCCAGCCGCAGCCCTTAAAGAACATCTCCAGCTCCTCGGTGGTGATGCGGCCAAATAGGGAGGGATTGCCGCTTTTATAGCCGTTAAGATGGAAGATAGGCAGTACCGCGCCATCGGAGACGGGATTAATGAACTTATTGCATTGCCAAGCAGTGGCCAGCGGGGCAGCCTCGGCCTCGCCGTCACCCACCACACAGGCGGCAATAAGGTCGGGATTATCCATTACTGCGCCAAAGGCATGGGTAAGGGAGTAGCCCAGCTCGCCGCCCTCATTAATTGATCCGGGGGTTTGGGGGCCGGCGTGGCTGGTAATGCCCCCGGGGAAGGCAAACTGGCGGAACAACCGCTTCATACCCTCCTCGTCTTGGCCGACGTTGGGATATACCTCGCTGTAAGTACCCTCCAGATAGGCTTGCGCCACCACAGCTTCCCCACCGTGACCGGGGCCGGAAACATAGATCATATTTAGGTCGTACCGGGTGATGACCCGATTTAAATGGGTGTAAATAAAATTCTGTCCCGGGGCGGTACCCCAATGACCTAAAATGACCCGCTTCAAATGCTCCTTAGACAGGGGCTGGTGAAGCAGGGGGTTATCCAGCAGATAAAGCTGACCCACCGAGAGGTAGTTGGCGGCCCGCCAGTAGGCGTCCATTTTGCGTAGCTGATCGCTGTCCAGGGGGCCGCGCTTGGACATGCGGGCTGCGGATTTAAGAACCGGCTTAGGTTCGATACCTGGAGACTTAGGCATAAGAAGTTCCTCCTTGTGTGGGGTAAGTTATAACTATTATCCTCAATTAATCAGCATAAGTCAAGTGTAACTGAGACATTAAACAAAAAACCGAAGGTATCGGAACAGATACCTTCGGTTTATATGTTGGTTAAACGCTGTTTAGGCCGTCCAAGGAGTAATTAGTCATAGAAAAACCATTGCCGTCGTAGGTCAGGGTAGCAGTCAGGGTTGCAATATCGTAGCGGCCTCCATTAGATAAAGCCAGCTGAAGAGCAAATACGACCTTGAGAGTGCTGTCCTCATAGCGAAAAAAGACCAAATCTCCGGGCGCGGCCAGACCCTTTAGGGCCTGCACACCGTCATAGTGGGCAGTGATGCTGTCACCACCGGCGGAAAGGGTAATGACGTCGTTTTCATAACGGTAGGAAATCAGATCGTTTAAAATAGGAAGATAGACTTCCGGTGTAAAACCCCTATCCGTCCATTCCGCGCCGTCCCACTCGTAAATATGCCACTCATAGACAATTCTGCCGTCTGTATCACTAACCAGATATTTAATGGCCAGCTCCTCTTTTGCGTCTCCATCCACATCATTCCAAACAAGCTCCGGCAGGACATAGCGAGTAGTGGAGTAGAGCTGAGGAAAAAATTGCAAATGGGATCCCTTGCGCAGCAGAATGCCCAGGGTAGGGTCTGGGTCACCGTAGAGGCCAATGCTTTCCTCCGGCAGCAGGGCCAGGCAAACCGGCCCATCCAGAGTTAAAATACTGTCTGCGGAAGCAATGCTGGTGGGAAGTGTACCTGCCGTTTTCCCCTCCCACCAAGTCGTTCCCGGTGTGGGAGATGGAGTGGACACCGGGGAGGAGACGGGGGGATTTGCCGAGAATGTGGGTAAAACTGTTTCGGCAGTGGTAGGGGCGGGAGACCCTGCCTTGCAGCTGGACAAAGCCAATATAAGCAGCAGGAGCAAAGTCGGCAGCTTTTTCAACCTTGACCACCCCCAAGGGAGATATTATGCCGTACATACCGCAGATCAACGCATATTGCATTTGGCGGGAAGGGAATGTCTGCATGAGTACCGTCCCAAGAAAAACCGTGAGAGGAATAAAAACGCCGGGCGCCTTCGTTTTCCCGGAGGACAAAGACAAAAGCATTTTGGAATCCGTCGGCGGAAAGGCGGCGGAGAGCTTCCTCGAAGAGCAGTCCACCGTAGCCCTTGCCACGCTCCTCGGGATGAGTATAAAAGGAGATAAGCTCACCCCAGCCCTCGTAGCCGCTGGAATCAAAGGTACAGATAGATCCGGCGTTGTAGTTTTCTATTCGAGCCGGACCGTAATTGATGCAGGCCACAGGCGTATTATCTCTGTAAAGGAGAAGACCGTGACAGCGGCCTGTTTCGTGGTCGGAACGGAAAAATGAAACCCACCGGTCATCAGTGATTTCCCGTGCCATATATTCCTCGGGAACATAGCCCACATAGGTGTCACGCCAGCCAAGGGCGTGGATTAAACTCATGGCGCGAAAGTGCTCGTCGGTGCAGGCATCAATAAAATACAAGTCGCTCATACTTCGGCCGGCTCCATTTCTACGGATGTAACATCCTGGCCTAAGTTTGTTTTTGCCATGGCCTTGGCGTTGGCCAGCATGAGCTTAATGCGGTTTTCCTGATTGATTTTGGTGGCGCCCGGGTCGTAATCTATGGCGACCACATTGCTTCGGGGATAGTCGTCCTTAAGCTTACGAATCATACCCTTGCCGACGATGTGATTGGGTAGGCAGCCGAAGGGCTGAGTGCACACAATGTTGGGCACACCGGTATGAATCAGTTCAAGCATTTCGGCGGTGAGGAGCCAGCCCTCGCCCATCTTATTGCCGTCACCCAGATAGCCCTTGATGTAGCTGTGAAGCTCGTCAAAGTCACCGGGAGCACGGAAACGGCCCGAACGCTTTAACGAGTCAATCATGGCCCGCTGGTACTTCTTCACATAACCGGCCAGGAAGCGGCAAATCGCCTGCTTAATCCATTTGCCGCCGTAGAGGTCTACATCCACGTCACGGTTGTAAATTTTAAAGATAATAAAGTCGGTTAAACCGGGCACCACGGGCTCGGCTCCCTCTGCCAGCAGAAAATCATTCAAATTGTTGTTGCCAAGAGGGGCGTATTTTACGTAAATTTCACCAACCACGCCCACACGCACCTTGGGGGGGCCTGCCACAGGTACCGCGCCTAACGTCTCAATAATACGGTCAAAGTTTTTTTCCATACTTTTGTGGGTCATGCCTTCACCCCGTCCCAGGGCGTCCAGCAGAAAGTCCATGCAGCGGCTTACCGCCCGGTCGGTATCGCCAGGCGTAACCTCGTAGGGGCGCACCTGGTTTCCTACGTTCATAATCAGGTCGCCGTACATCAGCGCAAACACCGTCTTGCGCAAGAAGCCAAGGGAAAGGCGAAAGCCGGGGTTTTTCTCCAAACCGGATAGGTTAATGGAGATCACCGGGACATGGGCAAGCCCCGCCTTTTCCAGCGCCTTGCGCAGCATATGAATATAGTTGGAGGCGCGGCAGCCGCCGCCGGTCTGGGTAATGACCAGGGCAACCTTGTGGCTGTCGTATAAGCCGTTTTTGACCGCGTCAATCAGCTGGCCAATCACCAAGATTGCGGGAAAACAAGCGTCATTGTGAACATATTTTTGGCCTGCGTCTACCACGCTCTTGCCGGTATTGTCCAGCATTTTTACCTTGTAACCCTCGGTCTGCATGATGCGAACAATCATGGCGAAGTGGTCGGGGAGCATCTGGGGAACAAGAAGGGTGTATTCCTCCTTCATTTCCTTGGTAAAAAGCAGTCGGCCGGTTTCATCATAAACTAAATCTGCCATTGGTCATTTTCCTTTCGCTTGGGCGTATAGGTAGGCAAAAGCGGGTCGAAACCCGGCGTTTAGACCTACGTTCTGCGAGGCAATGTGGCTCTCCGCCGTACTGTAAAAGGGCACAATACCACGTCGGAGCAACTCGTCCTTTAAAAGCGCTGTCAGGTTGGCGCCCAGCCCTTTGCCGCGGTGAGCGGGAAGCACCCGAATACCGATTTGCCACATCCGCTGGCTGTCCTGACTGGCGCCTGCCATCGCGGCGAGTTCACCATGGCTGTCCAGCGCTGCCACCGCCAGCATATCGGGGGTAAGGGCGTTGAAGGCCAGCGCCTCGCTCCAGGTATCATCGCCACGAAACTGCTCGATGGCTTCTCGTTCATACCAGCGTACCAGCGTGCGGGGAGTGGTGAAGGGAAGGGAGACATCGGGAAGATAGTAGTGCCGCGCGTCACCAATTTCGTAGCCGAAGGGGGCCAGGCCGCCCTCAATTCTGCGATAGTTTTGGGGAAGGAAGAGCCACTCGGCTTGGCG
>CAZDDZ010000048.1:0-19806 GCA_964504285.1 uncultured Pseudoflavonifractor sp. | reverse complement strand
AAAGATCCGCCGCGCTCCCGAGAGCGCGGCGGATCTTTTTTAATCTGAGTAAAGACTGATCAGGCTATGCGCTGAGTACATACTTCTCAATGGCGATGGCCGCGCCGTCCTCGGTATTGCTTCGGGTAACGGCCTTGGCTGCCGCCTTGACGTCGTCCGGAGCATTCCCCATGGCTACGCCAAAACCGGCGGCACGGAGCATGGGCACATCATTGCCGCTGTCGCCCAGCGCCATGGCGCAAGCAGGGTCGACACCCAGATGCTTGCAGATGGTGAGCAGACCCTCGCCCTTGGTGGCATCCTTATGGGTCACCTCCATGCTGTGAGGGGCAGACCAGGCCCCGGAGAAGGGAAGCGTAGGGAGAAGTGCCAGCAGATCTTCCCGCTTTTCTGGCGGGACATAGGGAAGATTTACTTTGTCAAAGGGAAAAGAAGCGGCGGAAATAAACGGCAGAAGGTCGTTTACAATCACCCCATGCCTGTCAAGCACCACCCGGTGAAAGGGATTGATGGGTGCGTCCAGAATTGTCTCCAGCATGGCCTGAGTGGTGTGCAGGTACCCGCCGCCCGATAGCTCCACAGGCAGGCCCAGCGCAAGGATTGCGGGAATATACTCTACCAGGATTTCGGGGGACAGGTGGTGAGCGTACAGAAGCTCGCCGCCCGGCAGTGCGCGTACCTCAGCGCCATTGCAGAGCACCACATATTTCGTCCAGGGGGTGGGCAGGAAGGGTGGGAGCATCTTAAATTGCCGACCGGTAATAGGTACCACATGGATTCCGCGGGCGCTGGCCTCCTCCAGATCACAAAGCAGTCGGGGAGAAATGTCCTTGTTGCCGATCAGAGCGGTACCATCTAGGTCTATGGCGATGAGCTGAATATTCATAAGAACCTCACAAGCTGGAATTTGTTGATATGATTGTACACCAATCGGCAAAGCAGGGCAATGGACAACGAGACAAAAAGCGGCCGCGAACAGCAGTGTTCGCGGCCGTTTTTACTAAAATCAGTCCTTTACCAGGGTAAACCGCCCACCGTTTTGGATGCAGTCGCACAGCGGAAGATAGCCTTCACAAACCTGACCGATCACGTTAACCTTGGGGTCGGCTGGAAAATCACGCCGAGTAAGCTGAATCTCCCCCGAGTAGCGTCCGTAGTCGGCGTTATCCAAGGTGATGGAGCCACGGGTACGGCTTACGCAGTTGGCAGGCGCCACCGGCTTACCGATGGTAGAGTATTCCCGTGACTCCGCGAAACGTACCAGCCAGACGGGTGCGTCCGCGCGGTTGGTGAACACCTGACCGTACAAAAACTCGTAGTCGACAGCCAGTTTGACGGGAAGCTCAATGATGCCGTCCCGGCAGAAGGCTTCCATTCGCGCCTGCTCCCGGCAAGTAACGCTGATATCTCCCACAAATACCCCGTCAACCTGAAAGTGGGCGGCGAAGTCGGCCATACAAACCGAAGGGGGAAGCCCACGGTGCCGCTCCAGAGTGGGCAGACCCCGGTAAAGCGGGCCGCGGAGCACCTCGTCACCAGGGATAAAGGTCAGCACCTTCAGCCCGGCATCCTGGAGGGCCTGGGTGGACAAGCGGAAGAAGTCGTCGTCCAGGCCGGTTTCCGGGCGGGGATAAAAGTTGTGCATGGCCATAACGGTCTGCCCGGCGGAGGCAATACGGGCTGCCGATTCAGGTGTGGTGGTGGAGGCATTCAGCACCACGGGCATTTGTGCCGCCAGAGCACAAATCTCGTCATCGGTGAGTCCGTAATCCACCCGCAGCCCCCATATGCCTAGGCGGCGAGCCAAAGCAAACAGGTCGGTTTCCCCAAACTGCGCCATGGTTTTGCGGGACACATCCGCGATGGTGCGGTAGCCCTTGTCTCTTAAGTAATGGCAAACTGTTTCGGCACGGGAAGCATAGTCGGGTGAGAACTCCTCACTGATGTGCAGGGAGAGAAAGACAAGACTGTCAGAGCCTGCCCCCCGCTCCAGCATCTCCTTCTGTGTGTCAAAGGAGCTTAAGTACACCGAAAAACCGGTGGTCAGCTTAGGCATTGGCGACATCCTGCGCCTTAATGCCGAACCAGGTGATGATAAAGCCCATAATGTAAGCGATGACCAGACCCAGGAAGAAATAGAGCATCATCATGGGGGTCTTCATCAGGGGAATGGCGACCAGACCGGAGGGGCCCCAAGCAGTAGCCATAACGCCCATGAGCATTACAAACGCGCCGCCGAAGCCAGCGCCCAGACCGGCAGTGATGAAGGGCTTGCCCATAGGAAGGGTGACGCCGTAAATGAGGGGCTCGCCCACGCCGAGCAGACCGGCGGGCAGAGCGCCGATGATGGTCTTTTGCATCCGCAGGTTATTGACCTTGCGGGCCTTAAGGTAGATGGCCAGAGCAGCGCCCACCTGGCCGGCACCGGCCATAGCCAGAACGGGGAACAGGGTTACGCCGCCCAGGGCTTCCAGCTGAATGGCGTAGATGGGAATCAGGCCGTGGTGCAGACCCAGCAGCACCATGGGCAGGAACACGGCTGCCAGCACATAGCCGGAGATTACGGCCACCACGGGATTGGTGGAGTTAATGATGACGCTCAGGCCCTTAACCAGCAGGTCGGAGGCAAAGCCGGTGACAGGCATCAGGATAAACACATAAACGGTACCCACCACAATCAGAGAGATGAGGGGGGTCAGAATCAGATCCAGCACGTCGGGAATGTGCTTGCGTACCCAGTTTTCCACCTTGGCGAGAATCCAAACGCCGATAATGACGCCGATAATACCGCCCTTTCCGGTGGTGAGGATGGACTCCAGGGGCACGTCGGCATTGTAAAGACCCAGCACGGTGGAGATGGTCACAATCTGCGCGCCGATGGAAATACCGCCGATCATGCCGCCCAGGGCGGGAGTAGCGCCAAACTGCTTGGCGGCATTTACGCCGGTGTAGATGGCGAAGTAGCCCAGGAAGGCCGCGCCGAACAGGGAGAAGAGCTGATTGATAATAAAGATAATGCCGGTCTTGGAGGCAATGGCTTCCGGCCAGACCTGGCCCATGAGACTGGCCAGACCGTTAAAGAGACCGGCGGCGATAATGGCGGGAATCATGGGAATAAAAATATTGGCGATAGTGCGCAGACCACGCTTGAGGGGGCTATCCTTCTGACCGGCCTTCATGGCAGCCTTATTTTCCTGCCAGCTCTGGTCGGCGGTTGCGTTTTGCACGCCTGCGTCTACCACAAAGAGGTCGCAGACCTTGCGAGCCTTGCCGGGGCCGAGCACCACCTGAAGGGTCGTGTCTTCCACTACGCCGAGAACACCTTCTGTGGCTTTGAGTTCAGAAATCTTTGCCTTGGAATTGTCCTTGAGCTGTACACGCAGACGGGTCATGCAGCTTGCGGCGCTAACCACGTTTTCCTTGCCGCCGACCAATTCAAGGATTTTCTTGGAAAGCTCGGGATTTGTCATGTTACAACACCTCTCCTTTTCTCTCATGGGTCTTAGAACCTGGACTTATAGGCTCGTACAACCGCCTTTTCGCCTTGCCTGAGACGATTTCACCTCGAAAATTTGGCCACAGAAGTCTACGAGCACAGGTTCTTACAAAAGGGCAGTCCCAGTATCGGGACTGCAAAAATGGCCTTAGCCATTTTTGCACAAATTAGGGTGGAGACCTTAGCCTGATCAGTATAATCCGAACCCGCCCCAGAGCCTGATTTCCTGCGTCTGGGTTCGTTATCCTCCTCGCCTTACGGCAAGTAAGACTTCGTCGTCTGCCCTCCCAGCCACGGGAAATCAGGCTCTGGGGTGCTGCGCAGTCCAGCTGGACCGGTTTCGGATTATACTAGAGCGTTTCTGAAAAGTATCAAAACGCCCATAAACTTGTCTTTTTTCGTCAGGGCAGCGCCAATTTTCCTTGCCATACGTCAGTATGGCTGCAAAAAATCGGCTTGCCTGGCAAAAAAATTCTGCGTTTCTGTGCATTCCGCTACTTTTCAGAAATGCTCTAGTCAGGCTAACGAATGGCCTCCCGGACATGGCCATTGGCCTTTTCCAGACGGGCCTTGGCGGCCGCGGCGTCACAGCCGATTAAAATCATGGTGATGGCAGTTTTCACACTGCCGTCGGCAGCCTCAATGGCAGTCTTAGCCTCGTCCCGCCCCACGCCGGTGGCGCTCATGACGATATTCTGGGCGCGGACGTGAAGCTTTTGGTTGGTCTGCATTACATCTACCATCAGGTTCTGATAGGTTTTTCCGACCCTCACCATGGTGGCGGTGGAAATCATGTTTAAAATCAGCTTCTGGGCGGTGCCGGCCTTGAGCCGGGTAGAGCCGGTGAGAACCTCGGGTCCCACCACGGCTTCCACCGCCAAATCGGCGGCCTTGCCAATGTCACACCCCGCATTGCAGGAGATGGCGGCGGTGCGGCAGCCAACCTCCTTGGCATAAGCCAGGCCGCCCAGCACATAGGGAGTGCGGCCGCTTGCGGCGATGCCCACCACCAGGTCACGCCGCTCCAGCTTGTGGTCAACTAAATCCTGACGGCCCAGCTCAAAGCTGTCCTCCGCACCCTCTACCGCCTTTAAAAAGGCGGCGTCTCCACCGGCAATCAGCCCTACCACCACGTCGGGGGATACGCCGAAGGTGGGGGGGCACTCGGCGGCATCCAGCACACCCAGCCGTCCGCTGGTACCCGCGCCCATATAAATGAGTCGCCCGCCCTGCTCCAGGGAGGCCGCCGCCCACTCCACCACGATGGCAATTTGAGGCAGAATGGCCTCGATAGCCTTGGGCACCTCTGCGTCCTCCCGGTTCATGGCGGTCACAATTTCCAGGGGGGTCATAATATCCAGTTCCATCGTATTGGCATTTCTGGTCTCAGTTGTCATTTTTTTTAAATCAAGAGACATGATTGTTCTCCTCTCCGCGAGGGGTTCCTCACGGCCTTATGGTATAAAACTTTGCACTTAGTGTCAATTGAAAACAAAGCAACCGGTACAATGTACCGAAAAACTGGTTTATTTTGCCTTGACATTAACAAAAGAGTGAAACAAGGTAATTAAATTGCAGAATTTTTTGTATATTTCATCTAAATAAAACATTGTTTTACCTTGACAATAAAAAGATGGTACTTTATGATAAGCCTGTTCCCATTCCGCTGAATATGATGCGCACTGTCTGTGGACGGCGCGAGAAGGAGACTATGTGACATGAAAGAAAATTCGCTTTTTTCCCGCCTTTTCGGCAAAAAGGAATCTGCCGTCGAGGTTATTACCAGCCCTGTTACCGGCGAGATTATTCCCATTGAAGAGGTGCAGGATGCCACCTTTGCCCAGAAAATTCTGGGAGATGGACTTGCCGTTTTACCTGCCGAAGGTAAGCTTTACGCTCCTGCTGCCGGTGTGGTACAGGGGCTTCAAAAAAACACGGGCCACGCACTCTGTATCACTACTCCTGCTGGAGCGGAGCTGCTGCTCCATATCGGGCGGGACACCGTGAAGATGGAAGGGCGCGGCTTTGCCGTCCACTGCCAGGAGGGACAAAAGGTGGCCCAGGGTGACCTGCTGATTGAGTTTGATTTGGACGCCATTAAGGCCGAGGGTTATGACAGCGTTACCCCCATTGTGATCCTCAACACTGATGAATACGATATAGAGAAGGCGCCGCGGGGCACCATTGTCCACGGGGATGCCCTGCTTACCCTGACAAAAAAATCTTAATAAATGGAGGCGGGAAAACAATGAAGAGCGCCTTGCTCCGGCTCCGTGAAAGCCGGGACACGGTTAGCGCCACCGAGCGCGCGGTGGCCGACTATCTGCTGGAGCAGCCTGAAGAGGCCATGAATCTAAGCATTCACCAGCTTGCAGAGCGCACCTTTTCCTCCCCCTCCACCATCATCCGTATGTGTCACCGGGTGGGTTTTGAGGGGTATAAGGAGTTCCGCCGGGCGGTGACCTATGAGCTGGCTCTGCGCAAAAAAAGCGCGGAGGAGGAGCGGAAGGAGATCACCCGCGCGGACAGTATTGAGGAAATTATTGAAAAGACCACCTATAAAAACGTCCTCTGTCTGGAGGACACCAAAAACCTGCTGGATGCGGAAACCGTGCAGAAGTGTGTTGACCTGATTTCCGGGTGTACGCGGGTGCTTCTCTTTGGCGTGGGCGCGTCCCTCTGTGTAGCAAAGGATGCTTACCTCAAATTTTTGCGGCTGGACAAGACCTGCATCGTCAACGACGATTGGCACTCCCAGCTGCTCCAGGCGTGCAATTCCAAGAGCACCGACCTGGGCATTGTCTTTTCCTACTCCGGGGAAACGGTGGAGATGGTAAAGTGTATGCAGGAAATGAAGCAAAACGGAACACCTATTATTGCCATTACCCGCTACGCACCCTCGGCGGTGGCGGAACTGTCCACGTATAACCTTTATATCGCCGCCAACGAGTCTACCTTTCGCAGCGGAGCCATGTCCTCGCGTATTTCCCAGCTCAACGTGGTAGATGTGCTTTACGTCAGCTTTGCCAATAGCGAGTACGACTACTGCATTCAGCAGCTTGACCGCACCCACATAGATAAACCCCGCGTTACTCGGCCGCTGTAAACATTAAAAAGGCGTCCCGGTCAATCAGACCGGGACGCGTTGTTAATTAAAGAAAGCTTTTGTTCACGGGTCAGCCGCTTAATGGCCAGCTCGCGTTTAAGCGCCGCCGACTTGTCGGCACAGCTTTCCCGGTACACCAGCTCCAGAGGGCCGCGCCCCCGAGTGTATTTGGCGCCCTTGCCGGCACTGTGGGCGGCAAAGCGTCGGCTTACATCGTCGGTAGTGCCGGTGTAGAGGGTACCATCGCCGCAGCGGAGAATGTAAACAAAATAGCCCCTGCTCATCCTGGCAGAACCGGGTCCAGGTCGGTAGCCTCCAGCTTAAAAATCACGGGGCGCAAACCATCGTTACAGCTGCAAATGGCAGTGCCCGGCTGTCTTATCCAGTCGCCGTAGTAAAAAAGTCCCTCGCCAGCCCCGTGGGCCAGGGCAAAAACGTACTGGTAAATGGCCTTCCAAGCCTCGTCGCAGAGTCCCTCCGGCTTGGCAAAGTCGGCGTAAAAAACCTGCCCCGCTTGCTGGATGGGGCACGCGGTCAGCCCTTCAGCGCCATATTCTCGTGCCAAATCCTCATCAAAAGTTGTCTTAAGTACCGTGATTTTTACCTGTTTCATATTGCAGCCCCTTTTCCGCTATTTAAATAACCGTCTTACAAATACGGTTTAAAATCATGGGACAACGTTCGCTGTTGATTTAAAATACGCTTGTCTGGTAAAGCTTTGGTTCAAAATTCCGGCCACCAAACTTTTTAGAAACGCTTTAGCTATAAAATTATACCATTGTGTAAGAAAATAGCAAGCGCTAGGGATATACTGTAAGCTGCGCTTCTGGAATAAACACAGAAAGGCAAAGGAACCGAATTCGGCTCCTTTGCCTTTTCTATTCGTCCGGATGCGTCTTAAAAGAAACCCATAGCAAGCTTGTGTTTACAATAAAATTATACTTTGCGGATAAAGAGCATGGCTGCCAGGGCGGCGGCGAGGAGGAAAATGAGCAGGATGAAAATAACGGTAAAGCTGCCTGTGGCGTCATAAATAGCGCCGGCTGCGGTGCCGGCAAAGGAGGCCACCAGCAGGTTTAAATTCATAAGAGAGAAATTCACCGCGTAGTGCTTCTGCCCGTAGGCAGCCTTGACAAAGGCAGCGCCCATGGTGGGGCTGCCGCCGTAGCCCAGACCGGTCATAACAAATCCGGCAATCAGCAGCGCCGGGGCTGAGGCTAACAGGGAAAGAGGCAGGAGCACCGCCCCCGCTATCAGGGAGGCAGTAACCAGCAGCATGGTGGTTCTGCGGCCCAAACGATCAAAAAGCCCGCCGAAAATGACCCGCCCTAGGCCGTTGCACACAGAGATAAGCCCCACGGCAAAGGAGAGGGCGGAGGCGCTGAAGCCGGGCGCGGCGGTAAGTGCCAGATTTCGCGCCTGGGCAATGATGACCAGCCCGGCCGCGGCGAGTAGAGCTGCCCAGAGGAAAAAGAGCCAGAAGCTGGGCCTGACCAGGATTTCGCCGGGGGAGCGCTCCAATCCTGTATTGCCGGTTGCTTTTTCCTTTGTAGCGGGCAGCTCATTGGCTTTGGGAATACGGAAAAAGAGCGCGCTGACGGCAAGCACTACCGCCATTGTAATCCCCATAAAGAGCAGTGAGCCGCGCCATGCGCCGGTGGAGGATGGGGTCAGGGCAGTAAAGGCAGAGCCAATGACCATGCTGCTGGCACCAAAGCCCATGAGCAGCACGCCGGAGATGAGCCCTTGCCGGTCGGGGAACCAGCGGGGCATGACGTTCATCACCGAGTTATAGGCAAAGCCGGAGGCTGTGCCGCACAGCACCCCGTAGCCCAAGTAGAGGGTAGACAGAGACTGAGTCCTGGAGGTTATGAAAAACCCTGCCAGAAAAAGCCCTGCCGAGAGAAGGACGTTTACACGAACGGGAATCCGCCGGGAGAGGAGCCCGGCCGCCGTGCCGCCCAGGCAGAAAAAGGTGATGCAGAGGGTAAAGGTCAGGGAGAGCTGAGAGTTGCTCCACTGGGGGAAATCGGCGGCGATGGGGGCGGAGAGGATGCTCCAGGCGTAGACGAAGCCTGCCAGCAGCATAACCAAGACACCTACCAGCGCGTAAAGAATACGTCTGCCCTGATTCAAAAGCCTAAATCCTCCACTTTTCGGAATGTCTTGGCCTGCTCCTGCCCCCGCAGAACTCGCAAGCCGCCCAGTGCCAGAGCCTGCATTTCGTCCTCGCCGGGGTAAACGACCACGGGAGCGAGAAAGGAAACCCGCTGGGCAATCGCGTCTGTAAAGTATTTGGAGTGGGCGATGCCCCCGGTGAGAAGGATGGCGTCCAGCTTGCCGCACACACCGGGAGCAAGCTTGCCGATATTTTTCGCCACACCCAAAGCCATAGCGTCGTAGATGAGCTTGGCATGAGCGTCGCCGCGCTCAATAAGCGCCTCCACCGCGCGGCTGTCGGTGGTACCCAGGTGCGCCATTAACCCGCCCTGGTTTTTCACCAGGCGCATCATGCTCTGATAGCTGTACTCCCCGCCGAAGCAGAGGCGAATGACATCGAACATGGGCAGCGCGCCGGTGCGCTCGGGGGAGAAGGCGCCCTCCTCGTCGTTGATGAAGTCCTCAACACGCCCGTTGTGGTGCAGATTGACCGAAATACCGCCCCCCAGGTGAGCCACAATGACGGTAATATCCGTATAGTCCCTACCCTGCTCCCGGGCGTATCGCAGCGCGGCGGCGCGGGTGTTGAGGTTGTGCCCCATGCCCTTGCGGCGCAGGAGAGGCAGACCGGTAATTTTGTTGATAGGCAGCAGCTCGTCTACGGTGACCGCGTCGTAAATATACGCAGGAATCCCCAGCGGACGGCTGATTTCCCGGGCGATGACAGCGCCTACGTTTGAGGCGTGCTCGTTCTGCGGCTTGTTGCGCAGCTGCCAGACCATGTCGTCGTTGACCTCGTAAGCCCCCGCCTCTACGGGAGGGAGCAGACCACCCCGGGAGACTACGGCGGAAAGGCTCTCCAGTGCTATCCCGTGGCGCTCCAGGCAGGAGAACACCAGCCCACGGCGGAACTCAAACTGGTCGGCCACCCGGTCAAAGGGAGCCAGCTCCTCGGGGGTGTGGGTTATGGATTCTGTAAAAAGAGGAGTTTCCCCGTCAAATACCGCGATTTTGGTAGAGGTAGAGCCGGGGTTTAAAATGAGAAGTCGTTCCATAAATAGCTCCTTATCCCGCGGCAGCGGCTGAAATGACAATGGATAGGTACTTTTCCTCGGCGCTGGAACCCCGGCTGGTCATGACGATGGGGCAGGAGGCGCCCACAATAAAGCCGGCCATTTTTGCCCCGGCGGTGACGGCAAGCATTTTACCCATAATGTTGCCGGCGTGAATGTTGGGGGCCACCAGCACGTCGCAGTCTCCGGCGCAGGGACTCTCATAGCCCTTGAAGTCCGCGATTTCACGGCTTACAGCGCAGTCGTAAGAGATGGGGCCGGCTACCACGCAGCCGGTAATTTCCTCTCGCTGATTCATCTGGTGGAGGGCGTCGGCTTCCACGGTTTCGGGCATTTTGGGGTTTAGCTTCTCCACGCAGGCAAGTACCCCCACCTTGGGACAGTCGTAGCCCATGGCGCGCAGCGCACCCACGGTATTTTCAATAATGCATTTTTTCTGCTCCAGCGTGGGATAGGTGACCATACCGCCGTCCACGGGAACAAGAAGCTTATGGTAGGAGGGCACCTCGAACATGGTAAAGTGGCTCATGATGCCCCCGCGTCCCAGGCCGTACTCCTTGTCCACCACGGCCTTCAGAAGTACGGAGGTGTCCAGCTTGCCCTTCATGAGAAATTGCGCGTTTCCGCCCTTTACCAGAGAGACGGCAAAGCGGGCGGCCTCCGCCGGGTCTGCGACATCGTAGATGTCCTCCGGGGGGACGGTTTCACCCAAATGGGCGAGCGCCGCGTCAATTGCCGTCTTATCACCCACAAGGATGGGGGAGACAATGCCCTCGCGCCGGGCGCGGAGCGCAGCCTCAATGGTATGCTCGTCCCCGGCGGCGGCCACCGCCATGCGGGCGGCCTTGGGCGCGGATTTGACGGCGGCAATCAGTTCTTCAAAGGTGCGGTATACCATTATGAAATCACCGCCTTTCGCTGTTCCAGCCCCAGCTTTAGCCCGGTCTCAAAGGCCAGCTTATTCAGAGGAAGAAGCTTGGGCTTACTGCCCAGCTTGTGCTCGATACTCTCCCAGACCACGGCGGGGGTGATGACTTCGGTATAGCCTACATAAACGCCCAGCATGATTACGTTGAGCACCTTGGCGTTGCCTGCCTCCAGCGCCAGCTCGGTGACAGGAGCTCTGACAATGTTTATATCAGTGCGCTTAATTTCCTCGGTGACGATGGAGCTGTTGAGGAAAAGGGTACCACCCGCTTTCAGGGTAGGCAGGAATTTTTGCAGGGAGGGTCCGTTCATGACAATGAGATCGTCCATCACGTCTCCCAAGGGCGCGCCGATCTCCTCATCGGAGATAACTACAAAGCAGTTGGCGGTACCGCCCCGCTGCTCGGCGCCATAGGAGGGGAAGAAGGTCACCTTTTTGTCGGTGGAGTTACAGGTGGCGTCTGCCAGAAATTTGCCCAGTGTCATAACACCTTGACCGCCGAAGCCGGCCACGCAGAGATTCGTTTCCATATTTCCAGCCTCCTTAGCGGTTACGGATGACGCCCAGCGGAAATTCGGGCAGCATCTTTTCTTCAATAAAGTCCAGGGATGCCAGGGCGTCCAGGCCCCAGTTGGTGGGGCAGCTGGTGACAATTTCCACCATGGAAAAGCCCTTGCCGTCCAGCTGGTTTTGGAAGGCCTTTTTAATGGCGGCCTTGGTCTTGGCAACGTTCTGAGGGGTGTTGCAGCTGGTGCGCTCCAAGTAGGCGGGGGCGGTGAGCTGATTTAAAATCTCGCACATGTGCATGGGATAGCCGTGCTCCTTCGGGTCGCGGCCCTTGGGGGCGGTGGAGGCTCTCATACCCACCAGGGTGGTAGGGGCCATCTGACCGCCGGTCATGCCGTAGATGCCGTTATTAATAAAGATAACGGTAATATTTTCGCCGCGGTTAGCAGCCGAGATAGACTCTCCCAGACCAATGGAGGCAAAGTCACCGTCTCCCTGATAAGTAAAGACCAGGGTATCGGGGCTAGAGCGCTTCATACCGGTGGCCACGGCGCAGGCTCGCCCGTGGGGGGCGGTGGTGTTGTCGTAGGCGATGTAGTCCATATGTAAGCCGCAGCAGCCAATGCCCAGCACACAGGAGGCTCTATCCACCAGTTTCATCTCCTCCAGCACCTCGCCGATGAGCTTGATGACCGTGCTGTGCATACAGCCGGGGCAAAAGCCGGAGACCTTGTCCTCCTGGATGGTTGCGGTTCTGCCGTAGATTTTTTCCATCTCAGTTCCCCTCCACAATCTTTTTCACCGCCGCAAGAATTTTCTCGCGACTCATGATATTACCGCCCGAGCACAGGCAGGTTTCGATGGGGCAGCGCCCCTTGACGCCTACCGCCACATCCTCTACAAACTGGGCGGGAATGCTCATTTCCACATCCAATACGGCCTTAACTTTGGCGTAGTCAAGATGGTCAAAGGCGGCGTAGGGGAAGGGGTGTACCGTAATGGGACGGATAAGGCCGACCTTAATGCCCTGCGCTCTGAGCAGGTCGATGGCGGACTTGGCGATACGGGCAGAGATGCCATAGGCGGCAATCACCACCTCGGCGTCCTCAATGCGGTACTCCTCCGCCTGAGCCTCCTGTTCCCAGGTGGCGTAGAGGGCGGCGGCATTCTCGTTGGCCTGCTGCATGTCGCTGGTCTGCCACTGGCCTGGCTGAATCCAGGCGCGCTTGGTGGCAGTAAAGTCGTGCCCCACACAGGCCCAGGCGCGCTTGCTCTCCTGAATCGCGGCAAGCTCCTCGTCGCTCTTCATTTCGGGCAGAACCACAGGCTCCATCATGGTGCCAATCACGCCGTCGGCCAGAATGAGCACCGGATTGCGGTCACGGTCGGCCAAGTCAAAGGCACGGTAGGTCATATCCACCGCCTCCTGTACGGTAGCCGGGGCAAAGACCATCATCTGAAAGCCGCCGTTACCGGACGCTTTTGTTGCCTGAAAGTAATCCATTTGGGCGGGCTGAATGGAGCCCACGCCGGGGCCGCCCCGGGAGATGTTGGCAAACACCATGGGGATGCGGGCGGCGGCGCAGTAGCTGATGCCCTCGCTTTTTAAGGAAATGCCGGGGCTGGAGGAGGAGGTCATGCTCCGCACCCCCATGGAGGCCGCGCCGTATACCATATTGATGGAGGCCACCTCGCTCTCGCCCTGGACAAAGGTGCCGCCCACCTCGGGGAGACGGCGTGAAAAATACTCGGGGATTTCATTTTGCGGGGTAATGGGATAACCGGCAAAGAACCGGCAGCCCGCGCGCACGGCCGCTTCGGCAATGGCCTCGCAGCCCTTCATAAATACTCGTGGCATAATAGGGTTTCCTCCTTATTTGTAAATTTCGATCGCGCCGTCGGGACAAACGCGGCCGCAGATGCAGCAGCCGATGCAGTCCTCCGGCTTGACGGGTACGACATACTCGTAGCCCTTGGAATTGACCTTGTCGCCCGGAGCCAGCACGCCCTTGGGGCAGAACTTGACGCAGTAGCCGCAGCTTTTGCAGCGCTCCGCTACGATTTGAACCTTTGCCATGGGAACATCTCCTTTTTGTTATGTTATAATTAAGGAACCCCTAATTTAATCCCCCCGCATGTTTTAGCGGTGTCTTTTCCGCTCGGACTGCGCCAAAAAACCTTAGATAGTGTTGACACGAGCACTCGACCGCCATCTTTTGGCAGTTTTTTCGCCTGCTTGCGTTAAAAATTTTTGCATTTCACCAAGGAGTGCTGCAAACTTTTGCCTTGTCAGGCAAAAATACGGCTCAAAATCTGGCCATCTCAACTCATGTCAACACTATCTAAAATACGCCAGGATTCCCGTAATTTTTTGGCTTGCCGGACGAAAAATCCACGCGACAATCCACACGGCTGGATTTGATCAGAGCTTCCCTAAATTTCTTCTGCCGCGCTGTTCCAAGGATAGGTCAGGTGCAGCGCAATGGGGAGAAGCGGACGTGCAAAGTCCACGCGAACCTGTTCGTACAAGCCCTCCCAAACGCAGAAGAAATCAAAGCCTTTGTAGGGCGACACCATCTCCTCCAGGGCCAGACAGCCCGCGCGTACATCCTCGGCAGTGGTGTGGGGACCGATATTGGGGTTGCCCACCAAATGAAGGGCTTCCGGCGGAATATGGCAGACGCCCAAAATTTCTCCCAGCACCCGGTCAATATGCTCCATGCTCATGGACCAGGGGCGAAAGGGGTTCATGACATAGTAGACTGCGGTATTGGGGCTGTTCAGGAGCGGCGCGTACCCGCCGATGGCGCGCGCGCCGATATAGTCACCCCCCACGTCCAGGACCGTGAAGCAGTCCTTGGCGCGGAGCAGACGGTTTACTCCGCCTGTAGCGGTAGGGGCGTCCATAAACTGTTCTTCGAAGTGAAGCTGTATCCCTGTCTGCGCAAAAGCCGCGCGCTGATCCCGGGAGCGAAACAGGGGCTTGGTCATATCCAAATCAAAAAAATGCACCTCTCCGCTGCGGTGCTCCCGCAAGCACCGGGCAAAGTTAATGGCAAGCTCGCTTTTTCCGCAGCCCGCTTCGCCAAGAAATACGAAATTAGTTACTTGCGCTTCAAGCCCTAACGCGCCCATGAAATCCGGACTGTCCATAACGCACTCCTTTTAGCTTGATATATCTGGCATAATATATCTTGCAAGATTTGTAATGTAAGAATAGCACACCTGCGCCAGAATGCAAGAGGGAAAATGTATTTTCGGAGGAAATGTATAGAATGCTTTTCGTGATTTGTGCAAGTCAAACAAATGCACCATGGTACCCTCGGTTGACAGAGTACAACACGGTTTTAGGCGCATGGCCGCGCCCCATGCTTTGTTATCCGCCTTGCCTGGAACATAGCCATGCACCTAAAAACTCCACAGGACCGCAGCCACTAAAAAAGCAGTGTTTTAGTGGCTGGGGCGTATTGTACTTTCTCAGCCGAGGGTAATGAAGCAAAAACAGCACGGCATGACCAAAACGCGTGCTTTACACCGCGCGGATCACGGGGATATATTGAAAACAAGCAAGGCCTGCGGTCAAAAGAAAGAAGCGTGAGGGGAGGATAAAAGCGCATTGGTGTAAAATAGCAATTTAAGAAAGAAGGGGAAAAGAATGACGACTTCCGTAGTAGCAAGAAAAAACACCCGGTATTATATTTTTGCGGCAATTTCTGTGTGCTTCATGTTTGCGTTTGGAAGAATCGTACCGCCCTTTGCCGGAATTACCCCAGTGGGCATGAGCATGCTGGGCATTTTCGTGGGCGTGCTCATCGCTACCATTGCAACGGGGGAAACCTTCTGGCCGGCACTACTGGGGCTTTTTGCCATGGTAATCTGCGACTATGCCGCCGCTGGTGATTTATTGAGAACCTGGTTTGGCAATGCCACCATTCAACAAATTATTTGGGTTATGGCACTCACAGGTGCGGTCACAGAGTCGGGTGCAGTCAACGTGTTGGCGCGCAAGATGCTTAAGATCAGGCTGTTACAGCACCACCCCATGCGCCTAATCACCGCGCTTTTTCTGACGGTTCTTCTCTGCGCCGCGCTGGTCAGCAGTCCAACCACGATGCTGCTGTTGTGGTTCCCGATCCTGGACGGAATCTGCGATATGTGTGGAATCAAAAAGGACAGCGATTTAAAGCGCGAGCTGCTGCTGGGGATTTACATCGCCGCTATGGGCGCATATGTACTGCCGTTTAAGGGTGTGCATCTCTCGTCTATTGCCATTATCAGCGGAATTATGGAGAGCAGCGGGCTTGCGTTTGACAGTGCAGCCTATCTCATTACCGCGACGCTGGTGGTTGTGGCGGTAGTTCTGGTCTATGCGCTGTTTATCCGCTTTGTTTGGAAGACCGATCTCACGCCGCTGAAAGAATTTAACGTGGAGAAAATGGGGCTTAAGGATTCTGATCTGAAGATGACGGGCAAGCAAAAAATCTTGCTGAGCTTTATGATTTTCGGCATTGTATTCCTGCTGCTGAGCATGGTTTTACCCAAAAACTCCGCGCTGTTTGCACTGTATAATAAAGTCGGCTCCACTTGGATTTGGATTCTCCTGTTCGGCATTTTGTGCTTTATGCGCGACAAGGAAGGGCAGCCCTTTGTGAACGGTGTTAAGCTTCTCCAGTCTAAGACCATGTGGGGAATTGTTGCGGTTGCCGGTTGCTTTACCATTTGCGGCGCCGCAATTGCTTCGGACGAGTTAGGCATCAAGGCCGCCATTGCCACAGTGCTCGCCCCCATCCTCGGCAATGCGAGCTGGCCCATTCTGGTCATCCTGTGCGTAACGATTTCCACGGTATTTACAAACTTTACGAACGGTATGCCGGTGAGCTTCACCATTAATGCCATTTGCATTCCCTTGGCGTGTACCCTGCAAATGAGCGGCGCAGGCAACGCCACTATTTTGGGTGTAGCCACCATTCTGTCCGGTATGTGCGCATTTCTTACCAACGGCGCGATTGCCTATGCGCCTATCCTGCTGGGTCGGGAGGAAATGACGACCAAGTTTGTCTTTACCAAGGGCGTGGCGACCAACGGGATATTTATTGTGCTTGCCAGCCTTATCTGCATCATTGCCGGTTACTTATTCTAAAAATATAAAACAGCGTAAGAGGAGCGATCAATTTATTATGCAGAAAACCTATCTGGAACAGGGCGGAGAAATCCCGGTTCAGGCGGAATGCGATATTTTAGTGGTAGGCGGCGGCGCCGCGGGACATTCTGCCGCGGTAGCTGCGGCGCGGGCCGGGGCAAAGAAGATTATTCTCCTAGAGCGGTACGGCTACATGGGAGGTGACGTAACCGGCGGATATGTGATTATGGTTCCCAATCTGTCCTGGTACAACAAATCCTTTGTGCGTGGCTTGCAGGAGGAGTGGTTTACCCGGCTGGAGAAAATACCGGGTGCGGTTCGCGCGCCTTCTCTCAATGAAATTGGCGGCACCGACGGCGCGCTGCTCAACGCATGGCGGGCGGTTCACGACTGTGTCAGCCGGGGCGGCTACGGTGGGTGCAAGCCCTCTTGCCTGGTGCGCTCTGTTTATTTTGAGCCGAATCAGCTGAAAATTGAGCTGGACAAGATGCTCTTAGAGCACAGTGACGCCATTGAGGTCATGTGTCACAGCTGGGGAACCCGCCCCATCATGGACGGGAATGTGATAAAAGGCGTGATTTATGAGAGCAAGGAGGGGCGCAGGGCCATCCTCGCAAACATTGTAATTGACGCTACCGGCGACGGCGACCTTTATTCCCGGGCAGGTGCACCCTTTGAAAGCATGGCCGACCAGGTAACGCGCGCCAATACCACCGCCTTGGTGTGGCGAATTGGCGGCGTGAACGGTGATGCCTACTACGAATGGCAGAAGAATCACCCCGTGGAGATGCAGGCGCTGCGTCAGGGACTCCAGCGGGTGGCTGGGTTCCGCTGTCTTCCCATGCCGGGCAACCAAAGCGATGTTTTCTGGGTCAACAACTGGCACGCAAATCGGGACTGTTCTGTGGTCAAGGATCAGACCGAGACCGAGATGAATACGCGCAACACCATGCGCGATGTATTGGCCTATTTGAAGGAAGCAGTGCCCGTTGCGTTCCGCAACGCATACCTCTATGACATTGCTCCGCAGCTGGGTACTCGTATTAGCCGCCGTCTGGTGGGAGAGTATGTCATGAGCACGGCCGACTTTGCCTATGCGCTTGAGCATGATGATGTAATTGCGTGGCACTCTACCATCTGCCAGGTAAATGACTGCGGTCCCGTGGAAATTCCCTACCGCGCCATTCTGCCGCGAGGGGTTGAAAACCTGATTTGTCCGGGACGGCATCTGTCTGCCGACGGTATCGCCATCGACTGGCTGGATCTGATTCCCCAGTGTGTGGGAACAGGGCAGGCGGCTGGCATAGCCGCAGCGGTTGCGGTTGCCGACGGCACTACCGCCCATCAGGTAGATATTCGTAAGGTGCAGGAAATCCTGGTGGATCAGGATGTGCCGCTGCCCCGTAACGCGAAGTTTGAGCGCAAGGATCCCACTTACCGTCAGTGCGTGGAAGAGCACCAGTACGGCCTATATACCGACAAGGCAAAACTGGCACAGGAGCAGCGGGAGCAGGGTAAACCGCTAAATTTGGAATTTCAGGGCTGATATGGATAAATAGGGGCGCGGGAGAGTGTATCACTCTCCCGCGCCCTGTTTGGCTATGTTGCTGCTTGAGTTCTCATGAAGTCAATAAAGGTGTTAAACGGTGCAGAATGAGGAAGAACCCGGTTCCACGCCAGACGATGGGTGCTGGCCTGAAAAAAATCCAAAGGAATACTTTTGATACCTGTCCAGGACTCCAGCATATCGCTAGGGAGAATAGAGTAGATAAGGCCACGCTCTGTCAGCTCTTGCAGCAGTGCCTGGCTGGAAGTCCGAAGTGCCACCCGCGGTTTTTTCCCATAGGTCTGAAAGCAGGAGGTGAGAATGTCCTCGACTGGCATAGGAGCGTTCAGGTAGCCAAGGGGCAAATCAACGATGTCCGCGATACCCAGCGTTTTCTGTTCCGCAAGCATACATTGGGCCGGAACACCCAGCATGACTTGAACCTGATAGAGCTCCAGGGTATCAAACATGTTCTGATCCAGGATTCGAGCGGGGGTAAAGAACGCATCAACCGTGCCCTCCAGTAGCAGCTGCCACGCCTCGTTAGCGCTGTATTCCTCTATACGCATATGAATTTCTGGATAAGCCCGGTGGAATGCGTCGTAGTAGCGCTGATAGATGGTGTAGGCATTGGTAGGGGTGACGCCCAGCCGCAAAATGGGATAATTGCTTTGACCGTTAAGCTGCTGAAGCCGACTTTTTGTGGCGCTGTAACAGGTATTGAATTCCTGAAAAAGGCGGGCAAGAATTTCGCCGCTCTCGGTTAGCACCACACCGTTTTTTGAGCGTAAAAAGATTTGTGTATCAAACTCCTCTTCCAGTTCCATAAGAGCCCTGGAAATAACAGACCGGGATATAAATAACTCTTCGGCGGCAGCGGAAATATTTCCTTTTGCGCATACGCATTGAAAATAGGCGATTTGTTTTAATGTCATAGCAAGCCCTCCCACCACAAAGCGTATGTTAAAAACATATAATTAATATAATATATTTTGCAATATATAATAAAAGATACCACGAAATTAGGAAACATCAATAGCCTGTTTAAAAGTTTGGAGAATATATGCACAAGGAAAAGCTTATTTTGTAGAAAGTGCCGGGAGCTCTTGCTTTTTAAATAAAAAACTGTTATAGTACATCTAATATCTTGCAAGAAATGAGAGGTGGGCCTATGGCTGCCATTCAGAAAAAGTCCCTGGTCGATCAGGTCTATGAAAAACTGCGCGGGGATATATTGACCCTCCAGCTGCCCTTGGGCGGAAAAGTGAACGTCAACGAGCTGCAGCCCGCGCTGGGCGTAAGCTGCACGCCGATCCGCGAAGCGGTAAACCGGCTCCAACAGGAGGGGCTGGTGGTCTATGAAAATAATGTGGGTGCCCACGTTCTTACCTTAGATGCTCATGACGTTGAGGAGATTGAGCAGTTGGCCATGACTCTGCACTGCGCTGCCATCTGCCTGGCCATGGAACGCGCTAATCACGACACCTTGGCCGCCCAACTGGAAAAGTGTCTGGATGAGTATCGCAGATCCAGGAGTGTTCAGACCGAGGTTATGGCAATTAACCACTTTGTGGGTGTTTTTTACCACAACTGCGGCAACCGCCGTCTGGATCGCAGCATGGTCTCCATTCAGGGGCAGCAGCTTCTTCTACGATACATTTATGCCGCCAACGGGAATGGCCGTGCGGAGAATGAATCCGATTTTGCCAAAATTATTTCTGCTGTCCGCCGTGGCGACACAGAAAATGTCATCGCTTCTTTGAAGGAAAACGCAGCCCGCGCCACGCCGGTTCTTTTAAAGTATGTCGGTAAATAAGAAATAAGTTAAACGGCAGGCCGGGGATTTTCCC
>CAZDDZ010000047.1:481-20022 GCA_964504285.1 uncultured Pseudoflavonifractor sp. | reverse complement strand
TGCCGACCTGATTGCCGAAATTGAGGGCGGGATAAAAAAAGAGGTGTCGGTGGGGTGCGCGGTGGAAAGGGCTGTGTGCTCTATTTGCGGGCAGGACATGAAAAGTGGTGGGAAGTGTACCCATGTGAAGGGAAAGCGGTATGGCGAAAGGCTCTGCTGGGCTGACCTCACCGGAGCCACCGACGCCTATGAGTGGTCCTTTGTGGCCGTGCCAGCCCAAAAGCGGGCGGGGGTTATGAAGGGCATGAGGAAGGGAGGAGAGGACATGGAGCTAAAGGAATTTTTGAAGGAGGAGCCGGGCTATTTAAAGCAGGTGGAGCGGTTGGAGGATGAAGCGGAACTGGGGCGGCGCTATCTGGCGGAGCTAAAGCGCGAGGTGGTGCGGCTGGGCGGTCTGGCTGAGATGGGTATGGATGCGGGACTGCTGGAGCGCATGACGGAAAAGCTGGGGTGCCGGGAGCTGGAGGAGCTGAAAAAGGCGTACGGCCAGCGGGTGGAGCAGCGGTATCCGGCGGAGCCGCAGCTTCCCTATGAGAGCGGAAAGGCAGAAAAAAACGACAGGGACGGGGCATTTTTGATTTAGGAGGAAGCGTGAGGGTAGGCGCATAGGAGAGATAAGCTAGACCGGAGACCGAAAAACAGGTTGTGCGTCTCACGGAAGCGTCCCGCCCGCGAGACGTGCAAGGCGTGACACAGAAGCGCCGCGCCCCTCCCTCGTCATTCCGAACCAGGGCACACGCTGGTGAGGAATCCGCATCTTCCGTCCTTTTACACTTGCCTCTATCTCGTCGTTACCTTGTCATGCCTCCGGCGGGTTACTTTCCGAGCGGAGGAAAGTAACCAAAGTCCGTCGGGGTTGCGACCCCGAACCCCACGAGTTCATGGCGGCGGTAGGGTTTTCGGTAATCAGCAAAGCCAGATAGTAGTTACTGGCTCGGCACAGTCTGCGCCCGGTAAAGTAGGGCTGCCGCCCGTCGGCAAGGGTAGCCCCCATACCTGTGGTAGTTGCGTTTTACTTGGTGCAACCAATGCCGCCGTCGGTGCGGCGGTATTGCTACGCTGTGTGATTGCTTAGGCTTTGCAATGGGGGACGTAGGAGGACGGATTTCTCACCAGCTTGAGCGCTGGTTCGAAATGACGGTGGATAGGGGGTATGGGCTTTTGTTTCAGAAAAAAAGAAAGGGTGAAAACAATGAAAAAGGTTTCTTTTGAGGGCATTGGTGAGGTAATGGCTACCTTTACGGCAAAAAACGGTCTGGAGGGTGGCCAGGTATGCAAGGTAACCGGCCGCGGTGAGGTGGGCACATGCGTAGCCGGAGACCATTTTTGCGGCGTTGCTGCGGCGGTGGACGACGGTCTGGCGGTGGTGCAGGTGGGAGGCATTATGCTGGCGAAATACAGCGGCACGGTGAGCGCCGGCTGGGTAAAGCTGGCGGCCGACGGCAGCGGCGGCGTGAAGGCGGACACCACCAATGGCGTGGAGCATCTGGTGGTGGATGTGGACACCACAGGGAAGGTTGCGGCAGTAATGCGATAAGCAAGGGGCGCGTGTCGGGGATGACCGGCCAAGAGCGGGAAGAGGAAAAAAGCTTTTTTAACGAGAAAGGGAGAGATAATATGGGTTTTTGCTATGACAATTTGAAGCTGGAGAAGGGCATGTACGGCGAGGCAGGACGCAGCTTTAGCCAGGTGCTGGAGAGCGCCGACCCCACGGAGCACTACAAGGGCACGGCGCTGGAGGGGCTGGACGCGTATCAGCGTCAGCTCAAGCGCTTTGATATTAAGGTGAAGGGCGCGGGCAGCGACGCGGTGGAGAAGTTTTTCCGCACGTCGGAGTCGGCGGTGCTCTTCCCCGAGTACATTGCCAGAGCGGTGCGGCAGGGCATGGAGGAGGGGAATCTGCTCCCCTCCATTACGGCCACGGTGACCAAAATTGACGGGATGGATTACCGTTCCATTGCCTCGGTGCCCGATAAGGGCAAGAAGGAGCTCAAGGATGTGGGCGAGGGGGCTGCCATTCCCCAGACTGAGGTGCGTACCCAGGAAAATCTGGTAAAGCTCCATAAACGGGGGCGTATGCTGGTGGCATCCTACGAGGCCATTCGCTATCAAAAGCTGGACTTATTCTCGGTGACTCTGCGTCAGATCGGCGCGCATATTAACCGAATGCATTTGGAGGATGCCATTGGCGTGCTGGAAAACGGCGACGGGAATGAGAATCCCGCCAAGGTGTTTCAGGTGGGCACCGCGCCCATTGGAGGCACGGCGGGAAACCTGACCTATGATGATTTGGTGGATTTTTGGGCGCAGTTTGACCCCTACGAGATGAACACGCTGCTGGTGTCGGGGGATGTGATGCTGAAGCTGCTGAAAATGAGCGAGTTTCAAAACCCCATGACGGGGCTGAATTTTCAGGGAACCGGCAAGCTGGCAACCCCACTGGGGGCCAATTTGCTGCGCACCTCGGCACTGGGAAGCGGCAAGATCATCGGCCTGGACAAAAATTACGCCCTGGAGATGGTGCAGGGAGGCGACGTGATGGTGGAGTACGACAAGCTCATTGACCGCCAGCTGGAGCGTGCGGCCATTACCAGTATTTCCGGGTTTGCCAAGCTGTACAAGGACGCGGGCAAGGTACTGACGGTGTAAGGACGAGTGTGTGGGCGGGGCTTGCCCCGCCCACACACAAAAAAGACCGGGCAAGGGGGAAGTTTATGGTGGAGCGAATTTTTGAGCTGGCGAAGGCGCTGGGGCATGTTGGCGCAGGAGATGAGAATGCCTTGCGCCAGATGTGTGAGCTGGCGCAGAGCGAGCTGCGGGGACGGCTACGGGCGGCCGTGACCGCGGAGGATTGCGAGCCCGCCTTTCGGCTGGGGGCGGCATGGCTGGCACTGGCGGGACTTTGCGCGGGGGAGCGGGTAGAGTCCCTTTCTGCCGGAGGGTTGACGGTTCGGCAGGTTGGCGGAAAAACGCCCCTGGAGCGGAGCATGGGGCTGCGGCAGCAGGGCGAGCGAGTAATGGCGCCCTACCTGGAGGATCGGGAGTTTGCCTTTTTAGGGGTGCGGGGATGATGGCGGGGCTTGCGGAGGCGCTGGCCCGGTATGGCCAGACGGTGACGGTTTGTTACGGCGATGGGCAATCCAAACAGGTCGCGCGGGCAGTTTTTCAGCCGGTATTAGAGCGGCGGGAGGACTGGCGGCAGGAGGTGCCCACACCCCTGGGGCTGGTGCAGCGCGACCGGTTTTTGTATTTTGGGGAGCCGGGGGTATCGCTGGAGAGCTGCGATTACCTCGTATGGAATGGAGGGCGCTTTCGCTTGCAGAGTGCGCAGCCCGTTTATATGGGTGACGAGCTGAGTCACTGGCGGGCGGTGGCGGTACCGGAGGACGGGGGAGGAGAAGGGGCACATTGGAGCTGAGCGGTGTTCGGGAGAAAATGGCGGCATTTTTAAAAGCGGGCGGGCTGGAGGCTGTGACGGCTTGGCCCGAGCAAGCCAGAGGACAGGTCACAGAGCCGGTGGCGGCGGTGAGTCTAAAGCGCTATGAGGGCGGGCCGGCGGGCTTTCAGGATTATTTAGGAGAGCGATACAACAGCCAGAGTGGGCGTTGGGAGGAGCTGTACGGCAAGCGGATTGAGCTGGTATTTGGGCTGGATTTATACACCGGGCGCGGAGCGGGCGGTGAGGGAAGCTTGCGGGCGGCCTTTGACAAGCTGGCGGAACGGCTGAGGAGTCAGGGGCCGGAGGGGCTGACGGTGCGTGAGCTGTCCGCGGGAGAAACCAGGTATGACCAAAGTGCCGGGCTTTACCATTTAAAGGTAGAGGCGATTTGTCAGGCCTATCTTTACGCCGTTGCAGACGAGGGCGGTACATTTTTGGATTTTGAAATAAGGGGAGAGCGAATTTGAGTATTACGCGACATGAACGGCCGGGGGTATACTCCAGCTATGACGCGTCCAGCGTGCTTTACGGCGGCGGGGGCGGCAAGACGGTGGGGATTACGGCTAAGAGCACAGGGGGAACGGTGGGCAAGCTCTATCGGCTGACCTGACAGGAGGAGGCCGCTGCCGCCTTTGGTGGGGCAGATAGTCTGACAGCCCTGGCGCGGCTGCTGTTTTTGAACGGCGCGGGCGTGGTTTGCGCGGTGCCCGTAAAGACCGATGGGGACTATACGGCAGCCTTTCAGACCTTGGGAGCCGAGGAGGATATTGCGGTGGTGGTGTGCGACAGCACTACGCTGACGGTACAGCAGGCGCTGAGAGACAGCGTAAAGGCGGCGTCTGAGGCGCGGCGGGAACGGATTGCGGTGGTGTCCGGCGGAGACGACACGGCCAGTCAGCTGGTCGAGCGGGCGGAACAGATTAACAGCGAACGGGTAGTGCTGGTGGCACCGGGCAACGGAGACGCGGTACAGGCGGCCGCCGCCGTGGCGGGAACCATTGCCGCACAGCGCGACCCGGCGGTGCCACTGGGGGGCGCGGTGCTGGAGGGGCTGGGGGAACTGACCGCCCAGTATGAGGACAGTGAGCTGGATGTGCTGATTCAGGGCGGTGTGACCCCCCTGGAGCGGGTAGGGGGCGTGGTGAGCGTAGTGCGTGGTGTGACCACACGAAGCAAGACGGGCTCGGCTCCGGACGCTACCTGGCGGGAGCTGTCCACCATCCTTATCATCGACGAGGTAATTCCGGCCATTCGAAACTCGCTGCGCGCCAAGTTTCACAGGGCAAAGAACACGGCGCAGAGCCGCGGCGCGGTGCGGGCGCAGGTAATTTTGGAGTTGGAGGAGCGGGTGAGCCGGGAGATTATCGACGGGTATGAGAACGTCATCGTTACGCCCGGCAGCGAGGAGCCGACGGTGTGCGTGGTGGACTTTTCCTTTGCGGTGGTGCATGGGATGAACCAGATTTGGCTGACCGCCCACATTAAGGTATAAGCGCGGAGCGCCCGGGAGCAGGTGGATAAGACGGGGAGCGGAGCGAAAAAGCGGGAGCGCCCAAAGGGCGCAGACGATTTTTTGCGCAGTCGCAGCGGCTTATCCAGCGTCGCGGAGGGTGCGGAGCGTGAGAGGTATAAGCGCGGAGCGCCCGGGAGCAGGTGGATAAGACGGGGAGCGAAGCGAAAAAGCGGGAGCGCCCAAAGGGCGCAGAACAGGTGGATAAAGCGAGAAGGGAGTAAAATATGAAAATTGCGGGATTTCCCACCAGCAGCGATATTTATTTGGAAGTGGACGGCAAAAAGGTTGCCGTGGTGCAAAGTTACAGTGCGCGCTCCAGTAAGACCAGCCAGACGGTGGAGGCTTTCGGCGAGGATCAGCCGGTTGCCACCATTCCGGGGCAGAGGAATCATGTGGTGGAGCTGACCAGGCTTTACGCAACCGACGAGGCCATTCGGGACGGGCTGAACTTTCACGAGCTAGAGAATTTTAGCCTGGTGATTTGCAAGCCTGACAGAAAGATTATTTACTCGGGCTGCCAGTGGAGCGCCATTGGGGAGACAGGAGCACTGGGGGCTATGGTGGTGGAGAAAATTAGCATTGTGGCGGCCAAGCGGTTGGAGGTTAAGGCATAGGAACGCGGAAACCGGGGGATGGGTGCATCGGAGGAAAGAGATATGACAGGTATTTTGACGGGGGCGCAAAAAATGAGACTGGAGGACGGGCGGGAGCTGAGGCTCTTGTCCGCCTTTGAACTATTAGAGGCACGCCGGGAGGCGGCGGGGCTGGCGGAGGGGGAACGGGAACGGGCGCTTTGCTCCAATGCCTGCCTGCTGGCAAGAGCCTTGACGCGGAGGGGGAAACCCCTGTTTGAAAGCGGGAAAGAGGTTCTGGAAGCCATGACGGCGACGGAAATTGGGAAACTTGCCGGGGTGTGGGCGGACCTTGACCGGAGGGAGAATCCATCGGCGGAGGACGGAGAGGAGCGGGTGGAAGGGCTAAAAAAAGCCTGGAGCACACGCCTTATGAACGTCTGCAATGGCGTGTGCTCAAAGCTTTTGGAGCGCTGCCCACAGAGGCGCGGGTCAGGGAAATGAAGAACCGGGACTACCTCTGGTGCGCGCTGAATTTACTCCTTGACGACGAGGAGGCGCTGGAGGCACTGTGCCCCGAGTGCAGAAGCCGGGCGGAGCGGGGAGCCTGTCCCGCTTGCGGACGGGAGACCGGAGTTATGGCAGTGGAGAAAAATGCCGGGTTTGATGAGGACCGGTTTGAGCGGCTGAAACGGGGGGAGCGGGTTTGACCGATTATATTGAGCTGATGCTGGAGCAGGAGGAGTGTGAGGAGTCCCTGCAGTCAGTTTCTGCGGTGAAAAAGCTGACAGGGGAGCGGAGGCCGGGAGCATTTTTCCAGGGCCGCTTCGAGACAGCGCCTCGGCCCGTTTTAGCCACGGAGGAACAGACAGCGGGGGACAAGGCAGACGGAGAGCAAAGCGCCGCCCCACTGAGCAAGGTGTGGCCGCCCGCAAAAAGGGACGGGAAAGGTTCTCGGAGCGCTTTTTTAGCGGAAAAATCGGGGGAGGCGGAGAACGCGCGCTGGGAAGAAACGCTCCCCGTGGCGAGAGCGGCACAGCGGGAATACAGCGCGGCGGGAATTTTACGGATGAAAATAAGGCAGGCAGAGGTGGCGGCAGGGTATCGAGGAGAGACGGCTGCCCCGGCAGAGACGGAGAAATGGGGCTTCGGCAAGGAACACTCGGTGTTGGAGTTGGATGCGGCCTTTCAGCGGGATGCTCGGCGCTATGACAACGGATTTGAGCTGCTTTAGGAGGGGGACATGATATGGCGAGGCTGGAGGCAATGCGGTTTAAGGAGTTTGTATGGCCCCACAATCCCAAGGTATATACCATTGATTACGCCAGAAGACTGGCGGAGGTGGGGGTGCCTTACGGGCGGTACGTGCTCCAGGACATGGGGTTTACCAGGCGGGTTCTGCGGGGGCGGGGGGAGTTTGTAGGCGAGGGAGCCTATGAGGATTTTAAGCGGCTTGCCAGCGTGTTTTATCAGGCGGGACCGGGAATTTTGGTGCACCCGGTTTGGCAGTCGGTATCGGCGTACTTTACCGCGCTGTCCTTGAGACAGGAGCCCAGGGGCAATTATGTGAGCTATTCCTTTGAGTTCCGGGAGGAGTACGGGCAGTACGACACCGGACTGAAGGAAATAACAAAGCCGGCACAGGAGATTAGCGGACAGGAGAGCGGGGCGGTTTGGCACACGGTAGCGCGAGGGGAGAGCCTGTGGGCCATTGCGGCTGGGTACGGGGTAAAGCCTGAGACGGTGATTGGTCTCAATCCCCAACTGCGCAATCCCAACATCATTATGGTGGGAGAGCGGGTGCGGGTAAAATGACGGGGGTAATTAAGACCTATGACGGCAGGCGGTTTGCGCTGCCTGTTCTGCTGGAATGGAAGCTGCAGTACGCCTGCGGCACGCCCTGCGACAGCTTTGAAGTGCGCTGCCCCTGGGGGGCGGGGCTGGAAAAAGCCCTGTCTGACGGGGTGAGCTTTGAAGGGTTTGAGGGGGAGGAGCAAGTATTTGCCGGGGTGGTGGACGAGTATGAGTGCCGCTGGGGCGAGGAGGGGGGCAGGCTCTTTCTTGCCGGGCGGGGCATGGGTGCGCTGCTGCTGGACAATGAGGCGGCGCCGGCGGATTACCAGACGGCTACTCTGGACGATATTTTACGGGATCATGTGTTTCCTTATGGCATCTTGCTGTCCCAGCGGGGACAGGTTCCGCCGGTGCCGGGCTTTTCGGTGGAGAGCGGCAGCAGCGAGTGGCAGGTGCTGCGGGACTTTGCCAAGTATCACGGCGGGATAGAGCCACGATTTGACCGGGCGGGGCGGCTGGTGCTGACCGACTGGGAAAGCGAAAAGCGGCTGGTCATTGACGATAATACCCCATTGGTACAGCTTTGCTACCGTGAGCGGCGGTATGGAGTGCTCTCCGAGGTGCTGGTGCTGGACAGAGCCAGGAAAACCAGCCAGCGGACGGTCAATCAGGCGCTTTTGGACAGGGGCTACCGGTGCAGGAGGGTCATCTGCACGCCGGGAAAGAGCAGCTACCGGGAGATGCGGCAAAGCGGCGAATTTCAGCTGGCGCAGTCGGCGGAAGGGCGGCTGACGCTGGAGGTGACGCTGCCCAAGGTATTTGCCGCGTGGCCGGGGGAGCTGGTGGAGGTAAGGAGGACGAGACCTGCCGTAGACGGAGTATG
Source organism: uncultured Pseudoflavonifractor sp. (assembly GCA_964504285.1). GTDB lineage: Bacteria > Bacillota > Clostridia > Oscillospirales > Oscillospiraceae > Pseudoflavonifractor. Next base: position 11,821 of record CAZDDZ010000047.1, on the reverse strand, counting down.
GCGGGTGCAGGAGAGCGAGTGCGGAATGAACGCCCGGGGAGCGTATACGCGCCTGGTGCTGGGGAACAGTGAAAGTGAGAGGTGAGACAGGGTGTGGCTATCAAAAAACAGGCGCTTACGGCAGGGAGAGGCGGTATTGGCCGGGACTGCTACGCTGGAGGGTGACCTGGTAGGCGTCTATTTGGACGGAGAGCGGCGGGAAGTGCCGGTTTACGGGCCGGGAGGCTATTGCTGGCGGCCTGTGCTGGGACAGGAGCTGCTGGTGGTAAAGGGGGCGGACGGCCCCTATGTGGCGGCAGCCCGGTGCGGCGGGACAGTGGCGCCGGGTGAAGTGCTGCTGGTGGCCGGGCAGGGGGGGGCGTCCATTTGCCTTTGTAACGACGGCAGCATAGAGCTGACGGGGCGGGTACTGGTGAATGGAACGCCCATTGAGGAGTTGGGAGGCGGCAGCGGTGGAGCTGATGCTTAAGGACGGAGATTATATCCCCGCGGAGAGCGGCGGACTTCGGAAGGCGGAGGGAAATGACGAGCTGTTACAGCGGGTGCTGTGGAAGCTCTCGGTACGGCGAGGGAGCTTTCCTTTTCTGCCGGAGCTGGGGAGCAGGCTCTATCTGCTGCCAAGGGAGAAACCGGGTATGCGGCTATCGGCGGCGCGGCAGTATGTGGAGGAGGCGCTCGCCGAGGAGACTGGACTGCATGTGACCGGCGTTACCCTGGAGGCCGGGGCAGAGGAGACCATGGCACTGACGGTTCAGATGGAGTATGAGGGGCAACGGCTTACGGGCAGCGTGACGGTAAAATAGGGGGCGGGGAAATGAAAACAGTAGACGAGGTTTATGGTCAGCTGGCGGAGGAATTTACACGGCGGACGGGAACTGTGGTGGGGCAGTCGGGAGAACTGGCGGCACGGTTTTACGCGGTGGCTGCGCAGATTTGCGCGCTGGAGACCCAGTGTGATTGGACGGAAAGACAGTGCTTTCCTCAGACGGCGGCAGGAGAGCGACTGGACATGCACGCGGCGCTGCGCGGGGTGGAGCGGCGTGAGGCGGCCAAAGCTCAGGGAGTAATTCGCTTTTTGGCCGACAAGGCGGCAGCCACCGATTTAGTTATTCCTGAAGGAACTGTATGCATGACGGCGGGGCTGGAGCGCTTTGAGACTACTCAGGTCAAAACATTGACTGCCGGAAGCACCCAGGTGGATGTACCCGCCCGGGCGGCGGTGGCTGGAAGCAGAGGAAATGTGGGCGCAGACACTATTTTCGCCATGGCGGTTGCCCCGGTGGGGGTGAACCGATGCGCCAACCCCCAGGCCTTTATCGGAGGCACCGACCGGGAGGGGGATGAGGAGCTGCGAGTGCGGGTAATGGAGACCTTTCAGCGCCTGCCCAATGGCGCAAATTCGGCCTTTTATGAACAGGGCGCCATGTCCTTTTCGGAGGTAGCCGCCGCCGCTGTGTTGCCCCGAAATCGGGGTGTGGGTACGGTAGATGTGGTTATTGCCACGGCGGCGGGAATGCCGGAGACGGCGCTGATCAGTCGAGTAAAGGACTATTACAGGGCACGGCGGGAAATTGCGGTGGACGTGGGGGTTTTGGCTCCCGGCGCAAAGTCGGTAAGCGTGACTGTGAGCATTACACCTGAGGCGGGGCGGGAGTTTGCGGCTGTGAAGGCGGCGGTGGATACTGCTGTGCGGGGCTGGTTTAATGGCACAAGACTGGGGAAAAACGTCCTGCGAGCCGAGCTGGGGGATCTTATCTTTCGGGTAGAAGGGGTCGCCAATTACAAGCTGACTACACCTTCCGAAGATGTGGCGGTGACGGCAAGCCAGCTGCCCCAGCTGGGTACGCTGACCATTGCGCAGATGGAGGGAATGGTATGAGCTATGGCGCGTACCTAAAGGAATTACTGCGGCCCATGGGGGTCTACCGCCTGGAAGGAACGGTGAATGGCGGTGAACTGGAGAGTATTGGCGGTGAGCTGGATATCTGCGAGGCTGTTTTAAAGGAGCTGGAGCGGGAGAGCAGCTTGCTCACGGCAGAGGGCTGGGGGCTGGACGCGGTGGAGGGATTGCTCTCCCGCAAGCCTATGGCGGCGACGCTGGAGCGCAGGCGGGCGGCACTGGCGGCTCTCCTGCGGGTCGGCGGAGACAGCTTTACTCTGGCGGCGGTCAACGACAATTTGGCGGGCTGCGGCATTAACGCTGTGGCAAGCGAGACGGACACGCCGGGCAGGGTGGAGGTGCGCTTTCCCGATGTGCCGGGCATTCCGGATGGTTTTGACGAGCTGCGGGGAATAATTGAGGACATCTTGCCCTGCCACCTGGATATTGCGTATGTGTACTGGTATGTGACCTGGGCCATGCTGGAGGAGAAATTCAAAACATGGGGAGCGCTGGAGAGCAGGGGGCTGACCTGGGGAGAGCTGGAGAAACTGGTGCGGTAGGGGCGGAGCCCAACGACGGTGAGAGAAGGGGTTAGGAAAATGAATGAGACTGTGGCAATAAAAAACGCGGTTTTGGCGGCCATTGCCGCCGGGGTGAGTGCGGTGACAGGATTAATGGGGGGCTGGGACGCCGCTTTGCAGACCCTTCTGTTCCTGATGGCTGCCGACTGCGTCAGCGGCGTGGTGGTGGCGGGAGTATTCAAGTGCTCGGGCAAGAGCAAGCAAGGACGGCTGGATAGTCGAGCGGGGTTTAAGGGGCTGTGCAAAAAGGGCGCGGAGCTGCTGCTGGTGCTGGTGGCGGTGCGGCTGGACGCACTGGTTGGAGCGGGACAGTACACCCGCATGGCGGTGATTTTTTTCTTCATCGGTAACGAGGGACTGTCGATACTGGAAAATATGGGGTTGATGGGGGTGCCCTATCCCAGGTTTTTAAAGAATGCGCTGGAGGCATTGCAGGATAAGGGGAATAAGGGGGAAATAAACAGTGAAAGGGTAGATTGCAGGCCGCAGTAAAAACTCCTGTATGCATTAAGAGCTTTTCTGCAAAAATCTCGTCAGGGACAAATTCTGATTTCTGGCTGGATGGACCCCGAGCACCCGCTTTAATAAAGATATTTAAAAGGCATCACCGCTCTTGAGCGGTGATGCCTTTTAAAGCTGTTCTTATTTTAGTGATAAACGGAATCAACATGTAAATGCATGGGTTTGCGCAATTTTTAATTACTGCCATAGGGCTCTTTATGAAGCCTCCAAAAAGCACCTCGGTACCAAAGCATAGAGGCCAACAACCAATAAAGGGAGGCAATTATTACAAATAGAAATCTAGGGCAAAACCAAATGCTTGTAAACTTTACTTTCATGGAAGTACCCGACTGCACAAAGTTTGCCAAACGAAAAATGTTAACAAACAGGCCCGTGCTCCAAAGAAGGTAAAGGACTGTTTGAATGACGAGGGTGTAGGGGAAAAAATGATTAAAAATAGCAGTTGCTGTAAAATTTCCACCCACAAGACAGATGACCGCTCTAATCAAAATTTCAAGCAGGGTAATGACAATTCCTATTGGGATAAGCGTTCGAATAAACCCAACCATTACACCCGCGCCAATTCCAAGGCCGCCTTTATATGAAAAACCACATTTTTTGGACCAAATAGCAAGGGTGTTAAGAGCTAATTGACACTGGTCTCCCTCATAAAAGCCGCAATTTGTAAGGGCATAAACATTCACTGACAGGTTTTTGCCTTGGGCATACCGTTCGATTTGCACAAGCCTATCTAAAACGGTGGATGGAAGGGCATCAACATATACTGGCGTGGCAAAGACAAGATTGTCCACGTGCTCAAGCATTTTTTCTAACTCATTATATTGCTTTTGCGTTTTCAGCTCAAGAATAGATACTTCGCCTTTTGTCATAAAAAACTTTAATATTCTGGAGAAATACAGGGAGGTGCTAAAACTTTTCCGTGGGCTTAAGGATAAGATCAGCGTTTTCATAGGCTTACCCCACTAAAATCCATACCGTTTAGGTAATAAACTTCGTTATTGCTTGCGTAAAAATTCGTGCCCATAGCCTCTATGTAAGCTTTGCTTTGCGATTTTTCTTCTTCCGTGCTGTTTTCGGTGTTATAAAAAACGGCTTTAATGGATGTTTGTGTTTGGTATCTTTGCAAATGATGGAGCTTGCCAAACCTTTTTTTGAAGAAAGGGGTAATGCCGGGGATTGACCTGTCTATCATTTTTTTTACGGGTATAGATAGACCACCATAGAGCATTTGTGTGATAATGATCAGTTTTTCACTCGACAGAACAAGCTGGCCTATCTTTTCGTGCTTGTCATGAAAACCGCAAATCCCCGGCGTTTTAAGCCAGCACTTAAAGCAACCGATACAAGAGGCTACTTTGGCATTTGCATTTATAATCACAAAATCCTCCCCACAAGAAGAACACAAATCTGTTAATAGATCATCTGGCAAATCGTGAATAATTACTTTTCTCCCTTTCTCCATTTGCAAAGTACTCCTTTCTTTAAAGTGTATCAGAATAATCTTTGATTATTAATACGGCATATGGCCCCTCCGGGGCTATGCCAGAAACTTTAGCCGTGGGGCGGTCTGCCCCACAGGGCGTATTCGTTTCATTATAACATAGGGAAATTATTGCTGCAACGCGGTTTGGCAGTAACAATTTGCGTGGTAATATAATATTTTTGACGGAAGGATTGTGAAAGCCACAACACAAAGGGAAAGCGACAACCACGTTAATCCAGTGGTTGTCGCTTTTTAAAACTGCTTTCATCAGGCGAGGGCTTTGTCTACGGGCGCTTTTACTGAAAGCGGGTCAGAATGGCGTCAACTTGTTCTTGGGTTAGGGTGCCGGTGGGGGCGCGGAGACCGCCGTCGGCCCAGTCGATAAGACCCTGCTCGTTGGCCCAGTAGAGTGAGTCATCTGCCCAGGGGGAGATGTCTGCGTAGTCATTACATTGCGCCACATTTGAAATGGTGGCGGTGCTGCGGCCCAGGTAAGCGGCGGCGCGGCGGAGAAATATGGCGGCCTCCTCCCGGGTAATGGGGCGGTCGGGGTCAAAGAGATCGCCGCCCACTCCCTTGGCAAGACCTGTGCTGTGGGCCCAGCAGATAGCGGGGGCGTAGGAGGCGGTGGGCACCACGTCAGAAAAGAGCTGGGGGCTGTCGGAAACGACAGCCCCCAGCTGTATCCAAAGGGACTGGACAAATTCGCCCCGGGTAACCTCCCCGGCGGCGCGGGCAATAGGCAGTGCGGGATAAAAAAGCAAAAAAGCAGCTAAAAGAAAAGCAATAATGTGTCGCATGGTATCCCTCCCAGTAGGTAGAGATTACCATAAAATGGATAATATGTCTGTCGGATTTTGGGGAGCAGACTGTCGGCTAAGGTCTATGGATCGAAAGGAAAATGGAAGGTTACCTGATGGTAAAGAGCAGCTCTCCTGCCTTAACGGCGGAGCCTTCCTTCATAAAGACCTGCTCCACAGTGCCCGACATGCGGGAGACCACGCTGGTTTCCATCTTCATGGCCTCGATGACTGCCAGCACCTGGTTTTCCTCCACGGTGTCTCCGGGGGCAACGTGAACTTTGGAAACCATGCCGGGAATGGAAGAACCGATTTGACTCTTGTCCTCCGGGTCGGCCATAAGGACGGGGCGGGTTTTGACCTCGGCATTTTTGTCGGGTACTGCCACCTCGCGGCGCTGGCCGTTAAGCTCAAAAATGACGTTGCGGGTGCCGTCCTCATTGGAGTCACCCAGGCCGATGTATTTAATCACCAGTGTTTTGCCGTCTTCAATGCTAATGTGATTGGTCTCACCCAGAGCCATGCCGCTGAAAAACACATGGCTGCCCATGCGGGTGATGTAGCCGTACTCCTTGCGGTGGGCGCGGTACTCCTTGTACACCTTGGGATAGAGACAGTAGGAAATCATGGCGCGCATATTGATCTCCTCGTCGGCGGGCATAAAGGCGGACATTTCCTTCTGCACGGCGTCAAAGTCCACGGGGGGCAGCAGCTCACCGGGGCGGCAGGTGATGGGAGTCTCGCCCTTGAGCACCACCCGCTGTAAATCCTCGGGGAAGCCCCAGGCTGGCTGACCCATCATGCCCTTAAAGTAGCTGACCACGCTGTCAGGGAAGGTGAGCGCCTCCCCCCGCGCCACAATGTTCTCGGCGGTTAAATCATTCTGCACCATGAAAATAGCCAGGTCGCCCACCATTTTGGAGGACGGGGTCACCTTTACAATATCCCCCAGCATGTCGTTAACCGTCTTGTACATTTCCTTGACCTCGTCAAAGCGATGTCCGAGACCCAGGCTTTTAACCTGGGGGTAGAGGTTGGTGTATTGGCCGCCGGGAATTTCGTAGCGATAGATGTCGGTGGTGGGGCTTTTCATGCCCTCGTCAAAGGCGGCATACCGCAAGCGCACATCCGCCCAGTAATCATCCAACTTTTGAAGCCGCTGAAGATCAAGGCCGGTGTCCCGCTCCTGCCCCTGAAGAGCGGCGACCACCGCGTTCATAGAGGGCTGGCTGGTAAGGCTGGACATGGAGGAGATGGCGCAGTCCACAATATCAGCCCCCGCCTCGGCGGCCATGAGGTAGGTTGCCACCTGGTTGGCCGTGGTGTCATGGGTGTGGAGGTGAATGGGCAGGCCCACCTCCTGCTTGAGGGTGCTGACCAGCTTTTTGGCGGCATAGGGCTTTAAGAGACCGGACATATCTTTAATACAGAGCAAGTGTGCGCCACGGCGCTCCAGCTCTTTGGCAAGGTTCACATAATATTGAAGGGTGTACTTATCCCGTTTTTCATCCAGAATGTCGCCGGTGTAGCAGAGGGTGGCTTCACAGAGCTTATTTTCTTTTAAAACCTCTTCCATGGCAATTTCCATGCCGGGAATCCAATTGAGACTGTCAAAAATGCGGAACACATCAATGCCGCTGCGGGCGGCCTCTCGGACAAAAGCACGAATGAGGTTGTCGGGGTAATTGGTGTATCCCACAGCATTGGCTCCCCGCAGGAGCATTTGGAAGGGAATATTGGGAATGCGCTGGCGCAGCAAGTCAAGTCGCTCCCAAGGGGACTCGTGGAGGAAACGGTAGGCCACATCAAAGGTAGCGCCGCCCCACATCTCCAGGGAGAAGCAATCGGAGAGAATTTCGGCGGTACCCCGGGCTGCCTTGCGCATGTCTCGGGTGCGCACCCGGGTGGAGAGGAGGGACTGGTGTGCGTCCCGCATGGTGGTGTCGGTAATCAGCAGCTTTTTTTGGTTGAGCACCCAATGCTTAACGGCGTCGGGTCCCTCCCGGTCAAGGATCTGCTTTAGGCCCTGGGGCGGGGCGTCGGTAAAGGGCGGGAAACGGGGGATATCGTACTGCTTGCGCTCTGCCGAGGGGTTATCCACCTGAATTTGGGCAATGTACTTTAAGACCTTAGTGGCTCTGTCCCGGCTGTCGGCAATCTCGAAAAGCTCGGGGCTCTCGTCAATGAATTTGGTGTGGCAGGTGCCCGAGCGGAAGGATGGGTGGGTGAGAATGTTGGTGACAAAGGGGATGTTGGTCTTTACGCCCCGCACCTGCTCCTCGGAAATAGCGCGGGTAGCCTTGCGGCAAACCCCCTCGAAGGTGTTGTCCCAGGCGGTGACCTTGACCAGCAGACTGTCATAATAGGGGGAGATGACCGCACCGGTGTATGCGTTGCCGCCATCCAGCCGTACGCCATACCCGCCGCCCGAGCGGTAGGAGGTGATTTTACCGGTATCGGGGGCAAAATTGTTTAGGGGATCCTCTGTGGTAACTCGGCACTGGATGGCGTAGCCGTTGATATGCACATCCTCCTGTTTGGCAAGGCCGATGCGGGGATCGGACAGAGGGCAGCCCTGGGCAATTAAGATCTGTGCCCGCACCAGGTCGATGCCGGTGACCATCTCGGTGACGGTGTGTTCCACCTGAATACGGGGATTCATTTCAATAAAATAGTGGTTGCCCGCCTTGTCTACCAGGAACTCCACCGTGCCGGCATTCACATACCCCACGTGTCTAGCCACCTTCACGGCGTCGGCAAGCAGACGCTCCCGTACCTCGGCAGGCACACTCCAGGCAGGGGCATACTCCACCACCTTCTGGTACCGCCGCTGGAGGGAGCAGTCCCGCTCTCCCAGATGCATGACGTTGCCCCATTGGTCGCCTAGAATCTGCACCTCAATATGCTTGGGCTCTACCAGATATTTTTCAATAAAAATATCCTCGCTGTCAAAGGCCTTTTTTGCCTCGCTGCGTACCAGCTCATAGGAGGAAATGACTTCCTCGGGGCTGTCGCACCGACGCATACCCCGCCCGCCGCCCCCGGCAGCTGCCTTAAGAATGACGGGGAAGCCGTAGGAAATTGCCTTTTCCAGGGCTTCTGCCCCGTCCTTCAGCGGTACCTTGGAGCCGGGAATGGTGGGTACGCCGCAGGCAATGGCGATGGCCTTGGCCGCAAGCTTATCACCCATCTGAGCCAGCACTCCGGAGGAGGGGCCGATAAAGCGGATACCATTTTCCTCACAGGCCTTGGCAAAATCCGCATTTTCCGAAAGGAAGCCGTACCCGGGATGGATCGCGTCCACATGGCGGCGGCGGGCCAGGCTGATAATGCCCGGAATATCCAGGTATGCACCCAGCGGAGACTTGTTTTCTCCAATAAGGTAGGCCTCGTCCGCACGTGTACGGAAAAGAGAGTTGATGTCCTCGTTGGAGTACATGGCTACCGTGTGCAAACCCAGGTCGTAGCAGGCCCGAAAAACCCGGATGGCAATTTCGCCCCGGTTGGCTACCAGTACCTTGTAAAAAGCTTGCTGCTCCATTCATGTCACCCTTCCTGCGTTAAGTTGCATCTTAATGATGTTTTCAACATTATAAGTGAGAGATTAAAAATATGCAAGAAAAATTAGAAGGACTTGCAAAATTGCCCTCGGCTTGCCCGGAAAAGAGGCATATGCTATAATAACCGCGTTACGGTTATTATAGCATATAGGCACTGTGTGCCCATGCGTTCAGATTTGAGCCAGCGGCCGGGACGGCCGCATGGCAGTTATGATAGGTTTAAAAGAAGGGGGAGGCTTATGGCACTTCATCTTGACTCGGCTGTGGGAGAGCTGCCCGGCATCGGCCAGGCCCGAACCAAGAGCCTGGACAAGCTGGGTCTGCGCACGGCGGGCGACCTGCTGACCTACTTTCCCCGGAGCTACGATGACCGCACCCGTGTGACCACCATTGGGGACGCGCAGCCCGGCGAGACCGTCTGCATTGCCGCCATGGTAGCGGAAGCTCCGCGCCATTCCCGTATTCGCAAGGGGCTGGAGCTTACCAAGGTCAAGGCAGTGGACGAGACCGCCGCCATGACGGTTACATTTTTTAATCAGAGTTATATAAAGGATGCCCTTCATCCCGGGGAAAGCTATATTTTTTATGGCAAGCTGGAGGTTATGGGACACCAGCGGCAGATGACGAGCCCGGTATTCGAGCGGGAGGGGCACGCCCGCTTTACAGGCTGCATTATGCCGGTGTACCCTCTGACCGCCGGGGTGTCCAACAATCTTTTGGCGGGGCTGACCCGCCGCTGCGTGGATAGCTGCGCCGGGGAGCTGCCCGAGCTGCTGCCCGAGACGGTGCGGCTGGCCCATCAGTTGGCGCAATGCGAATTTTCCATTCAAAACATTCATTTTCCAACCTCTTGGGAGGCGCTGGCGCTGGCGCGGCGGCGGCTGATTTTTGAGGAATTTTTTTATCTCACCTGCGGAATGGCTTTGCTAAAAAACCGCCGCGACCTGGGCAGCGGGACGGTCTTTGCATACAAAGACCCGGGGTGGTTTTACGAGAATCTTCCCTTTACACTGACCAATGCGCAAAAGCGCACCATTGACGAGGCTGCCGCCGACATGGCCTCGGGCAAGCCCATGAACCGACTGGTGCAGGGGGATGTAGGCTCGGGCAAGACGGCGGTGGCCGCCGCCTGCGGGTGGCTCTGCCACAAAAATGGCTATCAGAGCGCTATGATGGCACCCACCGAAATTTTGGCCGAGCAGCATTTTCGCTCCCTGACCGGTCTGCTGGCCCCCAGCGGTATCACGGTTGGCCTGCTGACGGGCAGCATGAAGCAGAGTGAGAAGAAGAGAACCTACGCGGCCCTTGCGGCGGGAGAAATTGACTTTGTGGTGGGCACCCACGCACTTCTGTCTGAGGGGGTGGCTTTTCGGCGGCTGGGGCTGGTGGTGGCCGACGAGCAGCACCGCTTCGGCGTGGCGCAGCGGGCGGCGCTGTCGGGAAAGGCGGGGGATTTGCCACCCCATGTGCTGGTCATGTCGGCCACCCCCATTCCCCGTACACTGGCGCTGATTGTCTACGGTGATTTGGACGTGTCGGTCATTGACGAGCTGCCGCCCGGCAGAACCCCCATTGAAACCTACCTGGTGGGGGAGGATAAGCGGGCGCGGATGTACGGCTTTGTCCGTAAGCTGGTAGGTGAGGGACGGCAAGCCTACATTGTCTGCCCGGCGGTGGAGGAAGTGAACCCAGACAGCCCGGCCACCGAGGGCTTTGCCGACCTGAAAGCGGTCACCCAGTACGCCCAGTTGCTCCGGACCGACATTTTCCCCGATTTGCGGGTGGCCTTCGTCCACGGCAAGCTAAAGGCCAAGGAGAAGGACGCGGTGATGACCGCATTTGCCGCGGGGGAAATTGATGTGCTGGTGTCCACCACCGTCATTGAGGTGGGGGTGGACGTGCCCAACGCGGCCCTGATGGTGGTGGAAAACGCAGAGCGGTTCGGACTCTCTCAGCTCCACCAGCTTCGGGGCCGGGTAGGGAGGGGGCAACACCAGTCCTATTGCGTGCTGGTCACAGCCACCCGCAATGAGGACAGCCGAGCCAGACTCAAGGTGCTTGCCAGCACCAACGACGGCTTTAAAATTTCGGAGGAGGATTTAAGGCTCCGCGGCCCGGGCGACTTTTTCGGGCAGCGGCAGCACGGTCTGCCCCAACTCCATATCGCGGACCTGGCGGGAGATATGCGACTGCTTAAGGAGGCGCAGACTGCCGCCCAGGAGCTGCTGGAGACCGACCCGGGTCTGCAGAAACAAGAGCACCGCCCTCTTTTGGAGCGGGTGCGGAACATGTTTAAAGAACACCCGGATATATTTAATTAAGAAGCGCTGAGCACCCGGGAGCAGGAGACTAAGACCCGGAGCGGAGCGAAATTGGGCAGGCCGCACAGCGGCCGGAGAAATTTCGCGCAGTCGCAGGGGCTTAGGCTCCGTGGCGGAGGGTGCGAAGCGTGACAGGAGAAGCGCTGAGCACCCGGGAGCAGGAGACTAAGACCCGGAGCGGAGCGAAATTG
>CAZDDZ010000047.1:0-381 GCA_964504285.1 uncultured Pseudoflavonifractor sp. | reverse complement strand
GTGGCGGAGGGTGCGAAGCGTGACAGGAGAAGCGCTGAGCACCCGGGAGCAGGAGGCTAAGACAGGACGAAGACGAAAAAATAGTTGGGCAACCGAGCTTTGTGCCCCCTCCACGTTTGTCTCCATCTCATGGCAACCTTGTCATGCCTTCGGCGACCTACTTTCCTGCGGAGGAAAGTAGGCAAAGTCCGCCGGGGTTCCGACCCCGGCCCCCTTAGGCTTTATGTTGGGGCACAAGGCCCCCCAGAAACGCAAACCTTTCGTCTATGCGTCTATTTAAAGTCCGGCTCGTTGAACCGCCGCTTACTCCGTCACGCGGCTTAACTCAGAAGCGCCGCGCCGTCGAGCAGGGGCGCTTGGACCGGAGCGACGGGCAAAGCC
>CAZDDZ010000046.1:0-20226 GCA_964504285.1 uncultured Pseudoflavonifractor sp. | reverse complement strand
AGAATCCCAGCCTTCCAAGCTGGTCGCGTGGGTTCGATTCCCATCACCCGCTCCAGGATGCGGCAATTTTTTTCGGAAAATCTGTCGCCTGCGGCGTGAGCCGCGTATTCCGGGCGGGAGCCGGTTCCCCCCCGGAATCCCCCTCTGCCCCCTCCGGGCGGTCAGGGATGAGCATTGCGAGCCCTATATGCGCCAATAGCTCAGGTGGATAGAGCAACTGCCTTCTAAGCAGTAGGCCGGGGGTTCGAGTCCCTCTTGGCGTACCATTTCCTCAGCGTAACATGGTGGGTGTAGTTCAGTTGGTAGAGCGCTAGATTGTGGTTCTAGATGTCGCGGGTTCGAGTCCCGTCATCCACCCCATATGTTCTCAAGGCAGAGGGCCGGAGCGTCCGCTCCGGCTTCTTTGCTATTTGACCCCCGCGATAATGGGGTGTAGCCAAGCGGTAAGGCACGGGACTTTGACTCCCGCACTCGCTGGTTCAAATCCAGCCATCCCAGCCAGAACAAGAAGCGCGCAGTGGTACAGGCTTAGAGTCCGGTGTGCAGCCACCGCCGCGCGATTGCATAAAAGAAAAAATGGTATTGGTGATATGACCTAGTAGCTCAGTTGGTAGAGCAACGCCCTTTTAAGGCGAAGGTCCGGGGTTCGAGTCCCCGCTGGGTCACCAAATCCCGAAGTGTTGAGTAGTCAGCGCTTCGGGATTTTTCTTTACTCTTGCAACGGTTTTGAGTATCATGCACGGGACTTCTGTTTCTATCCGTGGGACTAAAGAAATTGCACACGAAAAGCCCCTGGATTTTTAATGTAATCCAGGGGCTTTGTTTTATATGACGCTTTTAATACGGCGTGACGCCAGAACACAGTTTCTGGTTGAAGTAATTGTCAATCAGATTCGATACCTCGTCCCGATTGCTACGCATAGCATGTTGGTACACTGTTTTCAACGTATTGTTTGTCGCATGCCCCTTGCGCTCCATTGCATACTTGTTTGGCGTGTTTGGGGCAAACATCACCAATACATTTGCGTGCCCTTATAGTATAATAGCGGAAAATCGGAGAAGCCTTGCAACAAAAGGGTTTCTGTCTTGCAGCTATTCTTTTTCTGCCCTAAAAACACAGCAAAAATAGGCTTTGAGTGCGGGGCTGAAAAAGGAGGATGATTTACTAAAGACAAAAATCATCAAGGGAAGCGGAGCGGTTATGCTCCGCTTTTTTGTATCCAAAATCAGAAACGAAAGGAGTGTTCCCCTATGCAAACAATTGCAATCGTCAATCAAAAAGGTGGTGTGGTTAAAAGCATAACTGCCCTGCCATCAATCTGGGAGCTGGTCTGACCCGACAGGATAAGAAGGTGCTGCTGATCGACGCAGACGGTCAGGCCGATTTGACCGAAATACCGGGTTGGCAATAGCCAGATGAGTTATCGCTCACACTGTCCACCCTACGGGAGCAAATCATCGCAGACCGCCCCATTTCCCCGCGGGACGGCATCCTGCACCATAAGGAGGGCATGGATTTAATGCCTGCCAACATTGAGCTTTCCGGCTTGGAGGGGTTCTTGGTGAACACCATGAGCCGTGAATCGGTGCTGTGCACCTATCTCAGTGAGGTCAAACGCAGCTAAGACTACATTTTAATAGATTGCAGTCCGTCCCTTGGGATGCTGACCCTCAACGCCATCACAGCGACGGATCAGGTCATTATTCCGATACAGTCCTATTACCTGCCCGTTTAGGGCTTGGAACAGCTGTTAAAGATCGTGGGCAAGGTGCAGCGCCAGCTCAATGCCAATCTCTAAATCTCAGGCATTCTCATCACGAAGGTAGAGAGACGCACCGACTTCTCCAAGGACAGCAGCGCACTGGTGCGGCAGGCATCGCTCCGCGTTCCTCTGCGCCAAGGTGTTTTCCACGCGTGCGTTCTGCATCAAGTGTAATAGAATGGCTATTGTCTATGGTAATTGGTTCCTTCTGTCAGAATTTAGTGTGAGAACTTTATTTTAACAGGAAACCAATCACTATGGATTTTTCTATATGTTCAATTTGATTTTACAATTAACCGTGGGTTTGCGTTATATGCAAACTGAAATCACTGATTTTAAGATTGTCACGCCGTTATAGGAAGCATAACTTTGAGTGTGAATACACGATCGGCCGTATCGAAAGAGAGAACACCGTTGTGCTTTTCCACAATCATGGCCATACTTTTTGTACCATAGCCGTGATCACCCTGGGTACTTTGGGGCAGACCGTCTTTTGTGACGATTTCACCGTTGTAAGGATTCCGGATTAGAATCAGCAGGTGCGCTCTGTGTACAGTAGCCTGAAACGTGATTCGACTTCGCGTTGCCGGAGCTGTCTCGGCGGCGGCTTTGATGGCGTTCTCCAAGCCGTTGGAGAGCAGGGAACAAAGCTCTGTATCATTGATGGGCAGCTTCTCCGGCAGATTTGCTTCAATGTCCAGCGTGACGTTCGCCTGCTTTGCTCTTGCTGTAAAGGCGGAAAGAATCAAATTGACCGTCTCATTGGCACAGTATCGAATTGGCGTAATGTTATCCAAATCGCTTTGAGCAGTGCGCAGATAGTCCTGAATTTTTTCGATGCTGCCCTCGGCGGTCATTTGCTGCAAAAGTGTAAAATGATGGCGCATATCGTGGCGGTATGCCAGCGTGTTGGCCTGCATCTGGCGGAAAGCAGAAATCTCTGTCTCTGCCTGCTTAAGCTGTGCTGCAGCCAAATTACATTCTCGCTGGGCAGCTTCCTGTTTTTGTGCTTCGCCATAGTAAATGACCACAAAGACGAAATAGAACATCGAAACCACCGACGGCATGAACTGAACCGCGGCTTTCATGCCGCTGTAAAGCCAGTCCGTATAGACCGTGGTGGCATAGTCGAACAGGTAATAGAAAAAAGGGACTGCACCAAAAAGCAGGCAGGCTTTCCACGACTGGGTTATGAGATGGTTGACCGGCACGGTCACAAATCGCACCAACCACCAAAAACTGAGCGCCATTGTAACGATATACCAGAAATAGTAACTGCCCGCAATCGGAACGATATACGCCCCTACCGTCCCCATCCATCGGGGAATCTGGCAGCACAAATAGCCGGAAAATACACTGGAAAGGGATACCAGCCACGAGCACTTGCATCCTTTAGCGAGAAAGATTGTCAGCGGCAGATGGATGATGAACGGATACAGTCTTTTCGTTGTCTCGATACCCAAAAGCCACCAGCAGGTGGATTGAAGAAGAAGTGCAAAGAAAAAGAAACAGCCTGCGGTAATTGCGCTTTTCCGGTTCCAAGCAACGTCACAAAAGCAGAGCGACATCACAATTCCATAAAGTAAAATTAGACCGTAGCAAATCAGACCCAATATATGACTCATTCGCTGCCTCCCTCGTTGCGGGGTGCTGAAAAATCTGCGTCTGCAAATAGTTGATCCATATATGCCTGACGCACCCGGGGATACGACGGTCTGGACACGGGAACGTGGCAGCCGGAGATCGTAGTCAGCTCCCACTTGCGCACCTCGCGTACCCACTGCAGGTTCGCCAGATACGACCGATGCACCTTTGCAAAGCCGGGTTGCGTCAGCAGCGCTGTTTCGTAATCACTCAGGCTGCCGGTGACTTCCTCGCAGCGGCCGTCAGTCATATGAAAGTAGAGCGTTTTTGCCATGATCTCTATGTACTCAATGTGGCGATAGGGCAGGCGAAAGACTCTGGATTGTGTTTTGATATACAAAGCTGCCTCCGGCCGACGCCGCTCATCCACCAGCTTGTCGAGCATGGGAAAGAGCTGTTCTGCTGTGGCTGGCTTAAGCAGGTAATTGAGCGCCTTTACCTGATAGCTTTCCAGCGCAAATTCCGGCGTTGAGGTCAGAAATACGATTTTCACGGCATCGTTGTATCTCCGGATTTCCTTTGCCGCCTGAATCCCACCTATTTCTGGCATCAGTACGTCCAGCAGAAGCAGGTCGTATTCCTCCGTGCGCATGGAAGCCAGAAGCTCTGTGGCGCTTTGAAACGCCGTTTAGTAAATCCTCTCCTGCCATTCACTTCGATAGTTTCCCAGCAGCGTAGTTATCCGCAGCAGTTCCTGTGGGTCGTCGTCACAGATCGCAATCTTCATGTGCTTTGCCCCCTTAACATAATAACCCATACTAATATTACAGTATTTTCGTGCGTAAGGCAACAAAGCTAATGTACCGTTTAGGCGGATTTCAATACAATTCGAGAAAAAAACGGCTTTTCGATTAAAATCCTGCTACTATGATGCTAACGGAATTGACAGGAACGGGGGGTGAGGCCTTTGGCGACATGGATTGCCTGCTTTGTAGCAGGAATATGCGCGGCAGGGTTTGTGGCAATTTGGTTTACCACGGCTTATAAGGAGCTTTCGGAAAAATGGCGCAGTATGGAGGGGCTTTGCGACCAGCTTATGTTGCATAAGCGCCTGTATGCCGCGGCGCGGGATGGACCAGACGAGAAAATTTCCGCATCGATGCTGAAAACCAGCCAAATGCTCTGCTGCGAGTGTGCAAAGGGCTATAACCGGCTCATCCAAAAACCTATGAATCGTCTCCCAGCAAGGGTGCTGGGCTTCCGTTCCATAAATGAAGAGTATTGAGAGGGAGAAACAACATGAAGAAACGGTTTATTTCGCTTCTTTTGTTGCTGGCTATGCTGCTGACTATGCTGCCCGTAGGGGCTGTCGCTGTTAAAAGTGACGGCACCCAAGCGGCAGTACAGACAGAAACAAAGACAGAAACAAAGACAGCACAGGAAGAAGAACAAAAGCAAAATCCTTTCCAGGATGTCGCCAGTGGTGACTGGTTTTTTGATGCGGTTCAATATGCCCGCGTCAATGGATTTTTCTCTGGTACCAGCGCCACAATGTTTACACCCAATGGTACGATGACACGCGGCATGTTTGTCACTGTTTTGGGACGCATGGCCGGTGTAGACCCAACGGGTTATAGCGAAGATACTGGATTCTCCGATGTACCGGCAAATATTTATTATTGCCCTTATGTAAAATGGGCGGAAAAATATGGTATTACCGGCGGAACGGGAGCCGGCAAGTTCTCTCCCGATGCCTACATAAACCGTGAGCAGATGGCAACCTTTTTTGTGCGCTATTTTGAGGTGTTCAATGCGGATTATGACACAGGGGTCAATATTACGACAACTCCTGCGGATATCGATGCAGTATCCGCTTACGCGCGGGAATCGGTATTGAAACTGTGGAAGACCGGCCTGCTCGGCGGTGACGGAATCAGCTTCAATCCCAAGGGAAACGCCACCCGTGCGCAGGCTGCAATGCTGTGCATGCGGACGGATGCGGCCGTTAAAACATGGTACAAAGAGCTTGGCGTCCCCTCTGAACGGGTGAAAATCGACCCGGCAGACGCACAGAAGCCCGCTGAAGAAACAAAACCCTCAGGCGGCGGCTCCGGAGGGGGCTCAAGCAGCACCACCTATTATCAGGTGACCTTCAAATCCTGCGCGGATGCAAGCGAGCTAGGCGCGCAGACTGCGCGCGAAGGCACCCGACTCAGCGCCATGGCACCGGAGCAGATAGGCTTCATTTGTGTCGGCCTATTCTACGATCAGGCAAAGACCAAGAGTGTTGGGTCCGATAGCCTGTCACAAAACATAACGCTGTATGCCGATATGGCAGCGGTTACGCCGCTGTCCGAGGGCGGCAGTCCCAATTATGTCAGTTCAGTGGATGCGGAGAAAACTTTCTTCATCACGCTCACCTCTAATCGGACCATTACCAAGAGCGACATCAAGGTCATTGACATCTCCAACGGCAAGCAAGATGTGACCAATGACGCATCAGACGCTTCGGAAACCGACAAAACCAACGTCACTATCACCGACGGTACGGTGAAAGGTAGCTGGAAAGAGGGAGAGACCTACCAGCTAGAGGTACTCAGCGACGATGTGTTCATCCGGTATAACGGTGAGCAGCAGGATGTGCAGGTGCGCTTTTATAACTTCACCATCAAAAAAGATGATGTGAAGAACCTGCAGCTGCAAAAGGGCATTACGTCTATTCCCGCGGCTTCTGTCCATGGTCTGAGCGAGGATGCTCAGGGGCTGTACCTCATGGACGCCAACGCCGGTACCACCGCCGCCAACACCAGCACCGGCACCTTCACCTATAATGGGGATAGGCGTTTGCAGGTGGGCGATATCGTGTCAATTTACGAGGGCACCGCGCCCGAGAAGCGCAAGCTGGACAGCAGCGATAACGGCGATGTGGCCTATGTGGAGATCACCGCCGTGGGCGCCGCCTCCGCCGCCGGAACGGAATATTCCTATCGGGTTGCCGATACGCAGGACGTGCTCTTCACGCCGGACGTTCTGCCCATTGATATTGATGCCAACGATGGCACAACCGGCTGGACCCAGGCAGCGGATGGTCAGACCGCCACAATCAGCGTTGAAAACGCCAAGTTGAACTTCTCCGGCAGCACATATGCCGAATTGGGTCTGAACGGCTCAACAACAGTGGACGTGGGCGATTTCCTCGCCTTTTACACCGGTGATTACGGCAGTGGAACCATGTCCCCCTCCTATGGTCAGATTACGCAGGTAACTGCCGGTGAGTCTGCCACCGCAATTACTTACACCGTGGTCGGTGCCGACACTGTCATCGCGGCCATGGACATGTATAGCTCCCGCAATGAGGCAATTGAAATAACCGATGCGCAGAAGAAAGCCATCGAGCAGGATGTAAAGACGCAGGCGCTGGAGAGCGGCTTCATTGAGGAGGCTGCAAGCTATCTGACCGCCCTGGCTCTGGAGACGGATGGCTTTAAAGAGCTTTCTGACGATATGAATTTACAGGATTATCGGGTCACCTTTGCCGACGGCACAGCCGTCAGCGATGAGGAGCTGGCACTGATGGGTACCAACCGTGCGGAGATTGTGGAAAAGGAACTCCACGTTTCGGTTGGCGCTGGCGGTCTGCGCTATTTCGAGGGAAGCAAGGGCGTACGCGTTGAGCTGGCCATGAAATTTACCGTTGAAATTTCACCGGTCTCCGGCTCTGCGAACAAGCTCGTGCTAAGTTTGGAAGCTGTTTTTGAGCAGGAGGTCATGCTGGACATCAACGTGTCCGGCGGAGCCATCTGGAAATGGGCCTGGATTATTCCATATATCTACGACTACCGCATGAATGCCAATATTGACGTTGGCGCATACACCGGGATCGGCGTTACGGCCACCGCCAGAACGCAGGGGCCGAACGACCCGGATGGGTTTGATTGGAAGCCAATCACCAATTTCAAGGGTGAGCAGACCATCATAGATGCCGGCAAGGCCATCATCAACATCGGCGAGCAGATCGAGGACTTGATGAAGGAGAAGGACAAATTCCTAGGCAACACCATCGTTGACGAAAACGGCGAGGAGGTCGAATGGACCGGAATTGCCAACGGCGGTTTGGAGGAAAAATACTCCGCCATGATGGAAGGTGCGGAGGAGAGCTGGATCGACCTGTTCCGCGTGGAGCTCTTCGCGGATGAAGGTTTCGTTGACATCTATCACATTCTGGTGTATGGCGTCAGCGCCGACTTTGTGGTGCAGACCAGCGTCTACATCACCATGGGCATGAGCTTTGAGTACGCAAACGCCAAGCGCTACAACTTCTCTATCATGCTGTTCCACAGACAGAGCACCAACGAGACCATTGATCTGGAGCCGGAGCACTATCAGTTCGACTTCTATGTGATGGGCACACTGGGTCTAAAGGCGGGCATCGAGCTGGAGGTAGCCGTTGGCCTGTTCAGTCTGAAGCTGGACAGCATCGGCGTGCAGGCGCAGGTTGGCGCGTATGCACAGCTATGGGGCTTCTTCTATTACAGCCTGAGCGCCGAGAGAAACCCGGATACAAACGCTATGGAAAAGGACAGCTCCTACTCCGGGGCTATGCTGGTGGAGATCGGCGTCTATCTGGAGATCAAGTTCCTGGCCCAGATAGGCAACGGGGCGCTGGCCTATAACCCCACGCTGTACGAAAATAAGTGGCCCCTGTGGCACGCCGGCAGTCAGGAAAACGTATTTGACTTTGACTACGAGGAGGATTCTCCCAAACTGTCCTATGAGGTAAAATCGGTCAAAACCCTGTATTTGCCCAGCAGCCTGTTCCTCATGAAGTATATGGATATGAAGACCGGCGATATATACAGCACGGAGGCCACAGAGGAGGAGGGCGTTGAGCTCAGGCCCAAGAACTATGATGACTCCACGGAAAGCCGTTTCATCGTAACGCTTTCCAATCCGGACTTCAGCTACGACCCCAACGGCAACCGCCTGACCTTTACTCCGTCTGAAGAGGGCGTAACTCAGGCAAGCTGTGAGGTGACCATCACCTGGCGTGGCGCTCCCCTTACCTTCACCTCCAGACCCATCAGCCGTACGGTCGTGGTTCAGTGGAGCGATCCTGAAAACGAGCGCTACCTTTCCTTTAACAGCGAGGGCGGCAGCTCCGTAGACCAGATTACCGTCGGCGTGGGCGGCGGCATTACCCAGCCCGCGGATCCGGTCAGACCCGGCTATGCCTTCAGCGGCTGGCGGATCTCCGACAGCTATGAGGCCTATCACCCCAAAACCAGCTCCGCCAGAAACGACAGGTATTCTTACAAGTCCTTCCCCACCACCATGAAGGAATATGAATCCGGCGTGAAGGGCGAAACATTGACGGCTCTTTGGCAGGAGGATTACAGCAACGTGCGCGTTGAGCACTATCTCGGTCAAATCAACGGCACCTACAAGCTGGATGAGACTAACATAGATATCGTCAGTGACCGGAAAACCGATACGCACCTCTATGCCATCGTCGGCTCTATCTATTCCACCACCCTCTGGGATGAGGCTTACGATGCCAACTATACGCGTGGCGTCATCAAGGGCGACAAGCGTGTGCTTGCCGACGGCAGCGCCGTTGTTAAGCTCTACTATGACCTTAGGAAGGTCAACTACACCTTCAGCTACGGCAGCAAGGCAAGCTCCATGATGCCCGCCAGCTCCGTTTACCGCTGCGGAGCCAGCGTATATGCGCCACAGCTGGCCCTGGGCGGGTACAGCTTCGCCGGATGGAACACCAAGGCGGACGGCAGCGGCGACCCGGTCAGCTTTGTGGACGGCAGCAACAACGCGCTGCCTGCCGGCAATACGGATGTGACGGTGTATGCCATCTGGAAGCCTGCCGACGACACACCCTACCGCGTGGAATACCATCTGCAAAACACCGGCAACGACCTGTTCACCTATGACAACATCATTTCCCGAACCGGCGAGACAGACGCGTCGCTCGATCTGGCAGTGCTCTTTGGCGGAGACAAAACGCCCGAGGGATTTGTCTACCACCATGCCGAGGTTGGCAACTCCAACGATCACGTTACCACCGCGACCATCCGTGCCGACGGCACTATGGTTCTTCGCGTCTATTTTACCCGCCAGAGCTACACAGCCACCTTCAACAGCGACGGCGGCACGGCTGTGCCGGATGCCAGCGCCCGCTACGGCGCGGTCATCGCAACTCCGACAGCTCCCACCAAAAGCGGCTACGACTTCGCAGGCTGGAAATGGGGCGATATGTCCGACGCGGATGCCCAGAAGACGCTCACGGCGACCATGCCCTTGGGCGGCATGACCCTTACCGCCGTCTGGACGCCCAGCGGCGACACGCCCTACACTGTCAGGCATTATCAGCAAAATGTTGAAAATGACGCATACACCCTGAAGGAAAGCCAGCCCATGACCGGCACCACCGGTCAGCCCACGAAAGCAGCGGGGAAGGAGTATGCGGGCTTCGCAAGCGCCAAGTCCTTTACTCAGGCGACCGTGGGGGCGGACGGCAAAACCACGGTTGACCTCTATTACGACCGCCTGCAATACACCGTCAGCTTCGATGCCGACGGCGGCGAAGGCGCGCCCGAGGCTCAGACCGTCCGCCATGGCGGCACGGTCAACAAGCCCACGCAGGATCCCACCAAGCTTGGCTACGCCTTCGCAGTCTGGAAAAACGGGGAAACGGCCTGGAACTTCAGCAGTCCCGTGGAGGGGAATATGACCCTCAAGGCCGCGTGGACGATCAAGCAGTACACCGTCAGCTTCGTCACCGGAGCCGGAGCCACGTCGGTTTCCCCCATCCGGGTGGACTACGGCGCCGCGCCGAATGCGCCTACGCCGCCCACCAAACCCGGTTACAGCTTTGGCGGATGGGACCCGGCTCTCCCCGACGCCATGCCTGCGAAGAATCTGACTGTCAACGCGGTATGGACGGCAAATAAGTACACCGTCAGCTTCTCCGTGGGCGAGGGCGCGTCCGCGCCCAACCCGCAGGAGGTCACCTACGACGCGGCCTACGGCACGCTGCCTGTGCCGGATAAAACAGACTACACCTTCGAGGGCTGGTATCTGGGCGATGCGCTCATCACAGCGAAAACGCTGGTGAAGATCACGGAGGACTCCACGCTGACCGCCCGCTGGCAGCGCAGCCGCGTGGGCTATACCGTGAAGCATTATAAGGAGCTGCTCACCGGCGGTTATCCCACAAGCGCCACAGAAATCGAGAACCTGACTGGCGTCCCCGGCGAGACTGCCGCAGTCACGACCAAGACCTACACCGGCTTTGCCACGGGAACCTACAACTCTGCCACCATTGATGTTAACGGCGCCACCGTGATTGAGGTTCGCTACGCCAGAAAGACCGGCACCGTCATTTGGAAGGATTTTGACGGCAGCACGGTTCTGGGCCAAAAGGAATTTAAGTACGACGCCACGATCACCCCGCCCGCCGAGGTGACGGCGCCCACCCGCGAGGGCTATACCTTCAATCGGTGGAATGCCGCCGGGAAAATGCCCGACAGGGAGGAGCTCGTCATCACGGCCACCGCGGCCACGGTAAGCTGGACGGAGTACCGCTACACAAGAAGCTTCAACAGTAACGACGATGCGGCTACCGGTACGATGGCCTCTGTTTCCAACTGCGCTTACACCGCGTCCTTCGTCATGCCTGATTGCGCATTCGTAAGCGACGGAAAGGTGTTCCAGGGCTGGTCCACCACGCCGGACGGCGATGTGGCGTATCACGTCGGCCAATCCTATACCGGCTATAACCTGAAGCCGGCAAACAACGCCACCGTCACCTTCTACGCCGTGTGGGCACAGGGCGCCGCCAAGAACTACACCGTCCGGCACTGGACGGAGAATCTGGGCGCGGAGACCACCCAAAACGAGGAGAACTACACCCTGACGGAAACCGAGACCCTCCCCGGCGTGGTCAACAGCAAAACCGTTGCCGTCGCCAAGACCATCACCGGCTTCACCGCGCCCGAGACCATTACCCAGAAGCTTGTCACAGCGGACGCGGAAACCGTGATCGACATCTACTACACCCGCAACAGCTATGACGTCACCTGGGATTACAACGACGGGGCGACAGAGCCGACGGTTGAACGTCTGGAATTCGGCGCGGTCATCACCAAGCCTGCCACAGATCCCAAGTGGGATAATAATCATACCTTCAAGGGCTGGGACGGCTTTAGCGAGGGCGCGCTCATGGGCGCGGCGGCGGTGACCTATACCGCCCAATGGGAAGGCAGGACGCTGGTTCTTAATTATTATGACCTCGTCGGCGTCAGCCCCGCCCCCAACCCCCAAACCATAAAGTATGGCCAGCAGGTGGAGCTTGCGGCCCCTACAAACATTCCCGCGTATTTCACTGCGTTTGCAGGCTGGTATGGTGACGAGGGGCACACAACTGCGCTGACGCACATCCCCTCCACGCCGCCGGAGGGCACAAGCATGATAAAAGTGTACGCCACATGGGTCGCCAAGCCGTATACCATTGAGCTCACCGGCGTCACCTGTGAGGACTGCAAGGCGAAGATCAGGGAAAAAGGGCTCTATATTGAGGGAGAACCCGACGGAACCTTTACCGGAACAGGGTATGCATATGGCTCAAAAGGCCTTCCGTTCCCTTCCTGCCCGCAGCACACGACGAAGACCTGGCTGATCCAAGGCGATGAGACCCAAACAGGGTGCGGCAGCGAGTCGAATGTCATCCGACATTTTGTCAGCACAATGAAGGGAACGGGCGATACGATCACCCTGATCTGGACGCCGGAGGCAACGAAGCATTCGATAAAACTCACGAATCTCCCGCAGGACGCGGTGATCACGGTGGATGGGGTGGCCGCAAAGCCGTCTTCCGAATACTACAACTCGGGCTATGTGAACTATCCCGGAGATATACAACGCTATGTGCACACCGTTTCCGTGCCTTACGGCGCGGTCGTCACCGTTGACCCGGGCAAGGTGGATGATCAAGGCTCCATCCCCGTCAGCGGCTGGTACAGCGACACGACGCTTGTCTCCTCGGAGCGCATCCTGTCCTTCACCGCGCGGCAAGCGGAGACCTTTACCTGCCAGTGGGCGGCAGAGCTTTACCATTATGTCCAAGCCTACGACGGCACAACTCTCAAGGCGACACAGAATAACGTGTACGCCAATTACACCGCGGTAAGCTTTGCGCAGCCCGCTGCGCCAAGCGCGGACTATAGGTTTGCGGGCTGGAAGATCGGCGGCACAGAGATCATCATCCCCAACGGCGGGAAGCTGCCGACGCTGAATGTCAAGGAGGACCAATTTGATTATAATAGAAAAACGGTCAAGCTCTATGCCCAGTGGCTCAAGAACCCGAAGGCCGTGTATTATACCGATGGCGACAGCACGAAAAAGTTCCTGTGCCAGTATTCTCCCGGAACCGAAACGACGCTGCCCAATCTGGATAACAAGACCGGCTATGTCTTTACCGGCTGGACAAATCCCACGGAGGGGATCAGGACGCCGACGCTGAACATGGTGATTCCCACCACCGCCACCACAGAGCAGAATCTGGTTGCCAACTGGCGGGAGATCACTTATAATATCCAGTTCATGGCAAACGACGATGTGTATGTCACTAGTCAAGCGTATCGGTATACGGAAGCGATTACCCTACCGACCACGAAGCCCACCAGGGACGGATATGAATTTGTGGGCTGGTACACGGCTGAAACCGAAGGAAAGCCGGTCTATACTGGTCACACACGGCTGTCTGCCACGGATCGTGAATACGTTAAGGTCTATGCCCATTGGAGATTGCTGACCTATAACATCAGCGTGACGCAGTATCACGGTCCCGGTATGTATCCCTCTTATCAGTTGGATACCTATAGCATTAGTGGCGGGGACAAAACTGTAAAAATCAGTCACAGCCAGTATGTTCCCGAGGGCTATATGATAGACCATTGGGGCGTTCAGGGGACCTATTTCCAAGATAAGGTTACATGGAAGTCGGTAGATAACAACGCGGCAACAGAATTTACGATCAAGGCGGGTACCTTTGGAGAGGTTGTCATAAGTCAATACCTGAAGAAGAAACCCACGCAGGTGCAGCTGCATCTGCTGGATGTGGCCGGAGCAACCACCGCGATCATCGGCTCGGAGCAGAGCCGGTATGTGAGCGATCCCGTCACACTCACCACGGAGAGCGCCACCGAGGGCAGCTATGTATTCAAGCCCGATTCTATGAGCTATGTTTCCTTCTACAAAGCCGGAGACAAATCAGACAGTTATAGCGTTAAGCCTCTGGGA
Organism: uncultured Pseudoflavonifractor sp.; assembly: GCA_964504285.1. GTDB lineage: Bacteria > Bacillota > Clostridia > Oscillospirales > Oscillospiraceae > Pseudoflavonifractor. Next base: position 6,565 of record CAZDDZ010000046.1, on the reverse strand, counting down.
GAGTGCCTGTATGTCATTCGGGACGGCAAATATGTAAAGCTGGGATCCATCGACTGGGTGGATGTGAAATTCGGCGAAACGCTGGACGTCTATGCGGTGATCACGCTTCCCGAGTACGAAATCGCCACGGAGGCCGATATGATCAAATATCGCGATCTCATGGAGGAAGAGGGGGGTAACGTCATATCTGACAGAGCCAATGCGCTGTTGCGGGCAAACTATGTCGTCACCCAGGACATCACCCTCACCAATTGGACCAACGGGTTTGGCCTGTACTATCCCGGCGGCAGCGTCGGGCCCGGCGGCAAGTTTACTTCCGGCGACTATACGATCACCCTCGGAGAGGGCTGCACCTCGGGACTGTTCGAGGTATTGGGCTCTTACTACGAATCAAGCTTTTACCCCAAGGTGCAGGTGAATATGTCCGGTACCATCACCGCGGAGAACACGGCGGTGGGCTTGATCGCCAACAGTGCCTACAAAGCGGATCTGTCCGATTCCACGGTCAAAGACGCAACCATTAACATCAGCGCGACAAAGTCGGGTATGACAGCCAGTGATGGGGATCCGTACGGCGTTGGCAGTCTGGTTGGCTATGCGTATGAGTGCAAGATCAATTCCGTAGCCCCCACCTCCCCCACGATCGCCGAAAACGTGCGGATCAACTATACCGGCACGTATCCTATCTTTATCGGCGGTATCGCGGGCAAGTACACCAATGAGAGTCTCATGTACAGAGCCGACGTGAGAAACATCACCTTCACCGGCCTTCCCGAAAACCAGAAATGGTGCGGCGGTCTGTTTGGTCTGATGAGTGCGGATTCCAGCATCACATACAACGCCACAGCCGTTGAGGGACTGCCCAACATCGCGGAGGACAGGCGTCCTCAAAGCTAAGCCCAATCTAAGCAGTCAGGCAGGGGTGGAATTTTCCGCCCCTGCTTGACTATGAAAGGAGTCGATTATGAAACGATGCATTGTAGCGGCGGCAGTCTCGTTATGCCTGCTGTCCCCCCTCGGGCTAACCGCATATGCGGCTCAGTCCGAGCCCGTGCGTGTGGCTATCATCGACACCGGCATCTCCACCATCGCCATCTCCCCCACGCAGGTGGCAGAGGGCTATAATTACATCTGCCCCGAGGAAGGCACCGAGGATAAGCTTGGCCACGGCACAGCCATCGCAGGCCTTATTGCAGGCAGCGAGTCGGCGGGCCTCCCCGGCGCTTGCCCCGAGACGCTGCTGGTGCCGCTGGTGTATACCACCAAAGACAGCGCCGGCGACACCGTTAAGGGCAGCGCGGACACAGTGGCGCAGGCGATCTATGACGCGGTGGATCGCTACCGCTGCCAAATCATCAACATCTCCTCCGGCGCCGTCAACGGAGCGGATTCGCTGCGGCAGGCTGTGGCCTACGCGGAGGAGTGCGGCGTTCTCGTTGTCTCGTGCGCAGGCAACGCCGGCGCGGACAAGCCCAGCTTCCCCGGCGGATATGGCAGCGTTTTGTGCGTTGGCAGCGCCAACCGCGCGCTTACCGACCCTGCGGATTTCTCGAGCCGGGGGGAGGCGCTTGACCTGCTGGCGCCCGGGGAGCGCCTGCGGGCACCCACTATCGCGGGGCGTGCGGTTTATTGCACCGGTACCTCCTTTTCCACAGCCATCGTCTCCGCCGCGGCAGCGCGGCTGCTGGCGCAAAACACTGAGCTGACGCCTGCGCAGTTGCGGCGCATTCTCTGCGGCAGTGCCGCGGAGGTTGGCGAGGTCGGCTTTCAGACGGACAGCGGCTGGGGTCTTTTGCAGATGGATGCCGCGCTGGAATGGGCGGCGCAGGGCCGCCGTTTTCGTGATGTGACAGCGGAGCAGTGGTATTTTGAAGTCGTTCGGAGCATTTCGGATAGAGGATTGCTGGGCGGTGTCAGCGAAACCGACTTTTGCCCTGACCTGCCCCTGACCCGCGCCATGATGTGGACTGTGCTCTCTCGCCTGGAGGGTGTGAGCCCTGTGGGCGGTGAGCGGTGGTACAGCGCGGCCCAGACGTGGTCTACGGCACAGGGCTTGACCGACGGCACAGCACCGGAGGAAAAGATCACCCGAGAGCAACTGGTCACCATTTTATACCGCTACGCAGTTTCTAAGGGCATGGCTGCTGCTAAAACAGGGGAGAAAAATCTCTCTGACTATCCTGATGCCGGCAGCATTCAGCCCTATGCAGTGCAGGCAATGAACTGGGCCGTCAGCACAGGTCTACTGGGCGGGGCCGACGGAAAGCTGCTGCCCCAAGGCAGCGCCACCCGTGCACAGGCTGCTGCCATTCTTCAGCGCTATTGCCAGAGACAGCCGTAGTAGCATTTGCGGAATTGCCAGCACCGAAGCAACAGAATGCCCTGCGCCTGACGGAAAACGCCAAGATTAAGTGCGCGGAACGACATTTTGCTGCGCTCGGCAAAGACGCAAAATTCGATCAGACTGCCATTAATGCCGAGCACGGTGTGGAGCTTACCAGAGAGGAAGCGATGGATGAAATTGCCGCCGACTTGGCCGGGAAGCTCCTGATTGACGGCGAGGCAGTTGGGCGATTTATTGAGAGTGACAGAACCACGGCACAGAAGTTCTTTGACGGGGTACGTGGGTTCCTACGGAAGGTTAAGAGCATGTTCTCCGGAAAGGTCTCCGCACAGAATAAGGCGGCGCAGGGGGCATGTGGTCTAATGCCATTCTTACGGATATATTTATGTGGTTACATGGGATGGTTTTTTGAAATATCCAAATGCAGATATTAAACAGGCAATCGACTACTAGAGCCTTTCTGAAAAGTCCATACATCCGTTCTTTTGACAAAAATTTCGCCATGCCGCGCCGTTTTTCCTTAAAATCCGCCCAGGATTTCTGTGGAAAAACGGCTTGCCTGGCACAATTCTTGTTCAAAATTCCGGACACAGCGACTTTTCAGAAACGCTCTAAAATAAAAAATCATTGTAGCGTATAGTGTTAAGCAATGTTCCAAATATAATAAAACGATTCGAAAACAGGTGTATCATGCACTATGGTCGAAAACTGCTGCATCTTTTTCGTCACACAAGGCAAAAAGAAAGGCATTCCCAAAGGAATGCCTTTCTTTTTAAATTTTATCTGCCCTGCCCACGGTGGAGACAGGGCAGATGTGTGATATTCTACTGCGTCATATGGAGCTTATGGCTGAGTCGGGACAGGAGCGTGTCCCGGCGGTAGCCCTTCTGGGCCCGGAAGCGGCGGTCGGCCTCCTCGGCCTGCCGCATGGCACGCTTTTCATCTCGATTGGTGCCCGCCAGTAGGCCGACTGCAACCTCGCAGGACATAAATCCGCAGGGGAGGGGGCCGACGGAGCCGCTGTCTGTGGTGCTGAACATCATGGTGACTACCCCTTTCCGTTTTGTTGCCAAAAGACCGTGTTTCTCTACAATCAGTATAGCAGGTTAAAAGCGAAATGCAAGATGTCCTGCAAAAATATTTTTCGACTGTCTCCGCACGAAAGATGACTGTCATTTTGGAGATGACAAAAGCCGAAAAACAAGGCGCGCCGTGGGTTTCACGGCGCGCCTTCCATTATCTTTCTTTAAAGAAATACTTAATTCTAGTCCACAAACTGTCCTTTTCGTAGCCTTTGGAAATGCGAAACGTCATCTCGGCATATTTGGCCCTTTTTCGGGCGGAATTTTCGTCCCGATTCGTGTCCGTCCCGGCGGAGTTGCTCATTAATTCTGTATTGAGTCTGCCTTGGGTGATACTTCCGGGGTCACTAAAACTGCTCATAGAGAAAAGCACCGTCCTTTCAAAGTCCATTTGCCTTTTCCTACCGTTTCTATTATACTTTACAGTACTTAACATTGCAAGGAGAGCGGAAATAATGGCAAAGACGTTGGTACTGGCGGAGAAACCATCGGTGGGGCGGGAGCTGGCCCGTGTACTGGGCTGTAAACGCGGCGGTGACGGCTGCCTGGAGGGCGACCGCTATGTAGTCACCTGGGCGCTGGGTCATCTGGTGGAGCTGGCCGCCCCCGAGGCTTATGACAAGGCGTGGGAGAAGTGGGATTTGCTGGCGCTGCCCATGCTGCCCGAGCGCATGAAAACCACGCCGATTAAAGAGACCGGCAAGCAGTTCCGCGCCGTCCAAGCCCTTATGCGGCGGGGCGATATTTCCGACCTAGTCATCGCCACCGACTCGGGCCGCGAGGGGGAATTGGTTGCCCGCTGGATTATGGAAAAAGCGGGCTGGAAGAAGCCTGCCAAGCGGCTTTGGATTTCCTCCCAGACCGACAAGGCCATCCGGGAGGGTTTTCAAAAGCTGCGCCCCGCCGCCGAATACGATAACCTCTTTTACTCGGCGCGGGCGCGGAGCGAGGCCGACTGGCTGGTAGGGCTCAATGTCACCCGCGCCCTCACTTGCAAGTATAACGCCCAGCTCTCCGCCGGGCGGGTGCAGACCCCCACGCTGGCGCTTATTGTGGACCGTGAGGAGGAGATTCGCAAATTTGTGCCCAAGGAGTACTACACCGTCTCAGTGAAAACACCCGGCTTCCACGCCACCTGGAAGGATAAAAACGGCCAGGGGCGCACCTTTGACAAAGGAAAGGCCGAAGCCCTGGCTGCCCGCCTGACAGGGAAAAAGGGCGTGTTGACCGAGGTGAAAAGAACCTATAAGCAGACGCCGCCTCCCGCGGCGTACGACCTGACAGAGCTCCAGCGGGACGCCAACCGCAAATACGCCTACTCTGCCAAGGAGACCCTGTCCATTATGCAGTCCCTCTACGAGGTGCACAAGGCGCTTACCTACCCCCGCACCGACTCCCGCTATATCTCCGACGACGTGGTGCCCACCCTTCCCGAACGGCTAACCTCGGTGGCGGTGGATGATTATCAGGAGTTGGCCCGGCAGATTTTGCGGAATAGACCCCTGCAAACCCGCTTTTTGGTCAACAACGCCAAGGTTACCGACCACCACGCTATCATCCCCACCGAGGAGCAGGTAGATTTGTGGCGGCTTTCAGGGCCCGAGCGGAATATTTACGACCTGGTGGTGCGCCGCTTTCTGGCAGTATTGCTGCCCCCCTTTGAGTACGAGGAGACCACCCTGGTTCTCACGGCGGAGGGTGAGACCTTTACCGCCAAGGGCAAAATAGTTAAAAATCAGGGTTGGAAGGCGGCATACAGCCGGTTTAGTCTGGAGGAGGACGAGGAGGAGGACACCGACGAGCGGGGCCAGTCCCTGCCGCCCATTCGCCAGGGAGATCGGGTAGATATTTCCAGCGCTCGGGCCAACACAGGACACACCGCGCCCCCCAAGCGATATACCGAGGCAACCCTCCTTACCGCTATGGAGCACCCCGCCACCCAGGTGAAGGACAGGGCGCAGTCCAAAATTTTGGAGGAGACCGGCGGTCTGGGTACCCCCGCCACCCGCGCCGACATCATCGAAAAGCTCTTTTCCTCCTTTTATATTGAGCGCCGGGGCAAGGAGCTCTCGCCCACCTCCAAGGGCATTCAGGTGGTAGGGCTGGCTCCTGCCGACCTGCGCAGCGCCGAGCTTACCGCCAAGTGGGAAAAGCGGCTGAGCGACATTGCCCAGGGCAGGGAGCGGGAGCAGTCCTTTGTGGGTGAAATGCGCAAGTACGCCGGGCATCTGGTAGCCGAGGTCAAGCAGAGCGAGGCCACTTATCGGCATGATAACGTCAGCCGGGAGAAGTGCCCCGATTGCGGAAAATTCTTGCTGAACGTCCAAGGGAAACGGGGCAAAATGCTGGTCTGCCCCGACCGGGAGTGCGGGTACCGCAGAAGCGTCACCCAGACTACCAATGCCCGCTGTCCCAACTGCCACAAGAAGATGGAGCTGCGGGGCGAGGGAGAGAAGCAGATGTTTGCCTGCATCTGCGGCTACCGGGAAAAGCTCTCCGACTTCAAGGCCAAGCGGGAGACCGGCTCCGCCGGTAAGCGGGACGTGCAGAAGTTCCTTCAGAGCCAAACCGAGGAAAAAGGCTCCTCCGCCATGGCTGAGCAGCTTAAAAAATGGATGGAGCAGAAGGGGAAGTCGTAGAACGTCCGAAGTACCATAGTAGCCGTTATAAGGTCAAAACGAACGCAAGTTATAGTAACTCTGCCGCACCCATGGCGGCATTGTTTGCACCAAGTAAAACGAAGCTACCACGGGTATGGGTGCTACCCTTGCCGACGGACTTTGTCTACTTTCGTCCGTTCGAAAGAAGGTCGCTGAAGGCATGAGAAGGTAGCAATGAGATAGGGATCCGAGTAAAAGGACGGGAGATGCGGATTCCTCGTCAGTGTGCGCCCTGGTTCGGAATGACCGGGGGGCGGGTCGTCGAGGACGCCGCCCCCTACGACGAACCTATTGATAAGTTTGCATTTTAATATTGCAAAGCAGGCCAAGTGCGCTTGCAATGTCTTTCTACGTAATCCGAAATAATTTGTGGAAACCCCTTGACCTTTCACCTGGTGGAAGGTGTATATTAAGCCTAACAAGAGGTGATTGACAGTGAAAATTAACGAGGTGGAGGAGCGAGTTGGCATTACCAAGCG
>CAZDDZ010000045.1:0-20319 GCA_964504285.1 uncultured Pseudoflavonifractor sp. | reverse complement strand
TTTTAGCCACGGCGCGGGACGCGCCGATGGCATATTATACCGCAACCTGCGGTTGTGGTATAATAACTGCAAAGCAGTTATTTTACCACAATTAACTCATCAGGAGGTACGGTCTGTGAAAAAACTGAAAACCAGTGTATTGGCCTTTTTCTGCGCAGCCGCCCTGCTTTTGGGGCTCGCCGGGCCGGAGGCCCGCGCGGCGGGGGATGTGGTACTGCTTGCTATTAACGACCAGATGGTAACCCCTATTTCCGCCAGCACTATGCCGATCTACTATAATTATTCCTACTATGTACCCTACGTAATTTTTGACCGTAACTATATGCGCACCAATGCCTCCATTCAAACCGACCTGGGTATTGTGGTGGGCGCTAACAGCAACAAGGTAACGCTTTATAACAGACGCCGCAATCTGGTCTACGACCTGGATGCGGGCACCTGTGTGGGCAATGACGGAAATAACTACCCCCGCGCTATCGTCCGGGGAGGCATGACCTATGTGCCGCTGAGTTCGGTACAACAGTTCTTTGCTGAGGATGGCCTGTCTACCTATCAGCGTAATCTTGCCGAATACGGTACCCTTATCCGACTGACCACCCCCAGCGTTATTTTAAATAACGAGGACTTTGTGGATGCGGCCATGATGGGGATTCCCAACCTGCTGCGGGACTATTACCGCAGTCAGAATCCCTCGCCTTCTCCTTCTCCTTCACCTTCACAAACAGTTTCTCCCTCGCCCAGCCCTTCTCCCACCGTGGGGGAAAAACCAAATAAAAGCGGTGTGCGGACTTATTTGGCCTTCCAGTGCGGCGAGGGCGACAGCCTGCCCACCCTGCTGGACACCTTGGATCGCAACAGGATTTCCGCGCTCTTTTTGTTCCGTCCGGAGGACTTGGCAAAAAATGAAGCGCTGGTGCGCCGGGTCATTGGCTCGGGGCACGCCATCGGCCTCACCGTGGCAGGCGGTCCGGCGGAGGATGCCAGCGCGCAGCTGGAGGAGGGAAACCGCGTTTTGGAGCTGATTGCCCACACCTCTACCCGTACCGTTACTCTGGAAAATGGGGACGCCGCCACCACCGCCGCCCTGCAAGCAAAGGGGTGGTCTGTGTGGCGGGGTAATGTGCCCACCAATCGTGGCAGCTCAACCTCGGCATATGTCTCCACCCTCATGAATGCTGTCGACAGCAAGAAAAACACGGCGCGCATTACCTTGAACGACGATGCCCGCTCGGCCAACGCCCTTCAGCCGCTTATTCGTGCACTGACGGAGCAGCGGTATAATCTCCGTCTGGCAGTGGGAGGGGAACTGAGTTGATCATACGCAAAATATACATGGACAATGCCGCCACCAGCTTTCCCAAGGCCCCCGGCGTGGGGCAGGCGGTGGCCGCTTATCTGGAGAACGTGGGCTGTAATGTGGGCCGTGGCGGGTACGCCGTGGCCTACGATGCTGCCGGTATGGTGCTGGACACCAGAGAGCGGCTCTGTACCCTTCTGGGCGCCCCCTCTCCCCGGCACATTCTCTTCACCGCCGGAGCAACGGCCTCCATTAACCAGCTTTTAAAGGGCCTTTTGCGCCCGGGGGACAGGGTGCTGACCTCCCCCATGGAGCACAACGCCGTCCTCCGCCCCCTTCGGCAGCTGGAGGAATCGGGTGTGGCAGTATCATATCTGCCCTGTGACAGCGAGGGTATGCTGGATTTAGATGGGGCAAAGGCCCTAATCACTCCCGACGTGCGGGCGGTCATGCTGACCCACGCCTCCAACGTATCGGGGGGGCTGATGCCTGTTGATGAAATCGGTCGTCTGTGCCGGGACAGAGGTGTCTTTTTTCTGGTGGACGCCGCCCAAACGGCAGGGGTATTCCCCCTGAATATGGGGGCCATGGGGATAGACGGTCTGGCTCTGCCCGGTCACAAGGGGCTTTTAGGCCCGCAGGGCATTGGCGTTCTGGCGCTGACCGATTCATTGTCCAAGGCGCTTACCCCCCTCATTGCCGGGGGCACGGGCAGTCTGTCGGACAGTCTGGATTTGCCTGCCCACTTGCCTGACCGTTTTGAGTCGGGCACCCTGAACCTGCCGGGCATTTACGGTCTGAATGCCGCCCTGCGCTATCTGGAAACTGAGGGAGACGAACTGCGGCAGCGGGAAGCCCGGCTTGCCCGCCACCTGCTTGGGCGCCTTCTGGAGCTTGAGGAGAACGGCCTGCGCATACTCGGCCCCAAGGAGCCCTTTGCCCCCCGGGCAGGGGTAGTCTCCGTAGATTTTATCGAACAGGACAACGGCGAGGCAGCCTTTCTCTTAGAACAGGATTACGGCATCGCCACCCGCTGCGGTCTGCACTGCGCCCCCATGGCGCACAAAACGCTGGGCTCCTTCCCCCAAGGCGCGGTGCGTTTTTCCGTCGGCCCCTTTACTACCTTCGAGGACGTTGATTACGTTCAGGGCGCGGTCTACCAAATTCTCTGCCGTAACCGCTAGCTTATAATGACAGCGCATTTTTGATGTAACTCTACCCTAGCCTGACCAGTGTAATCCGAACCCGGTCCAACTGGGCAAATTTGTGCCAACGCCGCAGAAAACGACTTGGCAATACGTCAGTATTCCCTGCATCTTTTTCTTTGCGCTGACAAAAATTTGCTCCTGTTGGACTGCTTAGCACCCCAGAGCCTGATTTGCCGTGGCTGGGAAGGCAGACGACGAAGCCTTACTTGCTGTAAGGTGAGAAGGATAACGAGCCCAGATGCGGGAAATCACGCTCTGGGGCGGGTTCGGATTACACTGGTCAGGCTTGGTTGACAAAGTATTGTACTTTGTCAACCAAGGGTACAACGGTCAGCAAATAATAGGACGCGGCGCACTTTTCTAGAAAGGTGCGCCGCGTCCTATTATTTCATTATTCATTTAAGGTGCTTTAAGGGATACCGAACTGTACTTTAATTAGCCGGAATAAACTGAAGCTTGGCGTGGTCGGGGGCACTGCCCTTATAGGGCCAGGTGACCACCTTGGTGCCGTCCTTGGAGGACACACCGCTGGCGTTTACCAACATAGTCTGGTTAAATTCCTTTCGCATGGTCCAGAAGTCGGAGTATTTGGCGATGCGCCACTCCCCGCCCGAGCCAGCGCTCTCCCAGCCGCCGGTGGCCAGCTGCGCCCCCTTGTCAGCGCCATAGGTGCGCACGGCATGCTTCCCATAATTCACACGATAGATATGGTGGCCGGTCTCTATATCCTTCTTCAAATACTCCACGGTGAAGGGGGTATCCGGCTTTTCCGTGCGCAGCTCCAGCCACTGACCGTTGACGGCGGTGACATATTTGCCCATGAGCTTGATGTAATAGCTGCCGCCGTCGGTGAGAGGCACTTCCTTTTCCGCCACCTTTTCATAGACGTTGACGGTAAAGTAGTTGTATACCTCGCCCTGATAGGTGCAGTTGATTTGCACCTTTCCCGCCTTGGGGAACTGATAGCCGTCCTGAATTTTTGTGCCATTGATGTCAAAGGTGAACTCCTTGGAGATATCGGTGCTTCTGTCATAAATGTCGATATAAACGGCCTTAAAGCCGGTGGAGTCAAAGGGGTCGCCCACAGTGTACTCCATCTTTGTGGGGGTATTGGTGAGCTTGACAAAGGGCTCGTCGTGCCGCTGAACCTGCTCCACCGTGCCGTCGGCCTGGAGTTTGCCGCCCGCCTTCTCAAAGGCGGCAAGGTCGGCCTGCTGATACCGCAGGGCGTCGCCTGTGAGGGTGTAGCGCTCGCCCGTGGTGAGGGTCGCGGTTTTGGTTGCGCTGTCGTAGCCCACCGCCACGTCAAAAACCTGCATCACGTCCCGCAGCTTAAAGTAGTTGCTCTGGCCGATGGTGTAGGCGGTCATGGCAACCTCGCCGCCGTTGAGATAAATCTTAGCGGTGTTGCGCTTGGCCGCCTTGCTCTGACCGTCCCCCTTGGCCATCTCACCGCCTACGGCGGTGTAGCCCTTGCCGCTGACCAGGTTGATGGCTCCCTTGGCGCTGTCCCAGGACACTTCAAAGCTCTTGCCGGTGCCGTTTACCATGGTTGCAAGGTCACGGAGCTTCATATAGTTGTTGCCCGCGATGGCATAGGCGTCCACCGCCACATTTTTTCCGTCCACCGTCAGCTTGGTGGCCGAGGGGGCGGCGGTGGCCTTTTGGGGTGCATAGGGCTTGGGGGCGTAGTTGCGGGGGAAGTAGTTGGCCTTTTGGCGGTAGACGTTGCCGTCCTTGATATAGATGACATCGCTGGCATGGTAATCAATGGTAGCGTCGGCCCGGTCCACGGCGGGGACAACAATGCGCCCTCGATTGTCCATAAGGCCCCCCGGGGCATTATAAAGGCCGTTGGTGGCCTCCTCCGTGGAGACCTTGGCACGCTTATCTCTGAAAACCTCGGCTCCGTTTCGGTCCACAAAGACCACATTGTCCCCTTGAAGCATGGGGCACACGCCCATGGCAAAGCCGTCTGGGTTAATCTGGCCGAAGTATTTAAAATCGCTGGTGAAGCCGTCATATTTGACGGGGATTAGTATTTTTCCGGTGGCAAGGTCCGCAAGCCCCACCTTACCGTCCTTCTTGAGTGTAGCCGATTTGTTCATGACAGCACCGCCATGGAAACTGCGGAAGGAAATACTGTCATAAATAGGCTCGGCCAGAACCTTGCCGGTGGGGCTGACCAGACCCTTCTTGCCGTTTTGGGTGACGATGGCATGGGCGTCCTCCTGCTTTGTCCATGCGCCGTAGTCCACCTCGTCATAGACGAAGGGCAGAATTTCCTTGCCGGTGATGTCCAGCAGGCCCCATTTTCTCTCGTTGCTCAGCACCCAGAAGAGGCCGCCGATGCTGGCCTCGCTGTATCGCTGAACATGGTTGGGGTAATCCACCTTACGCGACCACCCCATTCTTTGGGTCAGGTTCAGCTTGGTGCCGTCGCCCTTGAGCAGGTAATGGGTGGTGGGGTCATAGCCGCCGATGCCCACGACGGAGGCATCGGTAACCCATGGGTCGTGATCTAGGCCCTCAGCGTAGCCGTTGGCCCGAAGGTAGATGTAGTCCTCCAGACTGCCGTCCGCTCCGGTGAGCGCCTTTTGCCCCACCGTGGTCACCAGCTTTCCGGTGTTTGTGTAGATGCTGTTGCCTATCACGATGTTCTTGCTTTTAGCGTCGTATGAGATGTCACCATCCACAGGGCCCTTGATTACGTTGCCCTTCAGGTCGAGGGCAATACTGCCCCAAGGGGTGAGTTTTCCGTTCACCTCTGGAACATCAGTCAGCACCAGATTTGCCTCGGGGTAGACCCATAAGTCGGCCGGGCCTTTCATATACACCGTATCGTTCATTTTGACATAGCCGCTGCTTGTGTAGATTGCCGGAATGACAACGCCGGCGGGGCCGGCAAGGCCGGTAGCGAAGTAATCCATTTCAATCAATCTTTGGCCGTAACTGTTTTTCTCATATCCCGGCTCATACTTCTGCTCAATAAAGGTGAGATAGGAGCCCTCTTGGGGGTATATTCTGGTGTTACTGTGGGTAAGGGTATTCTCCAAAATCCGATAGGACTTTGGCAAAACCTCCTTGCCGCTTTTGTCAAGAATGGTGACATACAAGGACTCATTCGAGATTTTGCCGTCAACCTTGTTGCCTGTGATGACCAGAGCATAGCCGTCCATAAAATCGTGAATCTGCTGGAAGTCTCCGGCAGGTTTTTCTCGCCCACCAAACACTCCGTTGGTCGACATAATCTCTATGCCAACATATTTTGTGACGTACTTGTTGGGGGCCACCACCTCCCGATTTTCCTCCAGACTCCAATAGCCCATATAATAATCCAGATAGGTGCCGTCTTTATCCTTGGCATTGTAGACGGCGGCCATACCCTCCGAGGGCATCTGTACAAAGTCGTACTGGCAGGGGATTACTTCCTCCCCCTGCATGTTTAAAAGACCCATTTTTCCGTCCCGCACCGCCTGAGTATAGCCGCCGATGAAGACCATAGCGGCTGTGGGTGTGCGCAAGCCGGAGGGGCCCCTTAAACGGTTATCGGCGGCTTTGAGCTCAATTTTGTCATAGATGGGCTGGGCCACCCAGTTGCCGTACTGGTTCATGATGCCCCACTTCTCCCCCAACGCGCCCCCGGTTACCGTATAACTGATTTTGGCTTTGGAAAAGCCATTTTCATCATATACGGTGTCCAGGGTGGTCTGGTAGTCGGCAAGGCTGCCGAGGAGCACCGGCTCGGTGCCCTCATTGGCGGCAAAGGCCGCCGTGGGGAACAGGGATACTGCCATAATCATGGCAAGCAGCAAAGATAAAAATCGTTTTTTCATGGGGTTGCCTCCTTTTTAATCGGTAAACTTACCATCCGGTTTAGTCCTCGGTCTCCCAATATAGGTTGGTATAGGACTGTGGCTCCAATACATGAGCGGTATAGAGGTGCACCCTTTGTCCCTCGCGGGTTTGGATGGCATCTATGAAGTAAAAGGGAGTGGCTTTGCTCTTTTGGGAGGTGAGGACAAGGCCGGTATTCGTTTTTTGGATATAGTTTCCGTTTTTCGATTTGATATAGGCTCGGATATTGCCCGCACTGTCCTTTTTTGCCTGCTCAATCACAAAGACCTGATTGTTTTTGAGTTCAAACGGCTCGAACTCCCAAACACCGACCGCTGTGCCGTCACTGTCATTTCCACCTGCGATGTCCATGCCCAGCACAAAATTATTTGAATCGGAAAAGGTATTATAAATTTCGGTGTGTCCTGACAGATGTCTGCTGGGTTGCACTGTCAGTAGTGTTCCCTCCTCGGTGAAGGTGAAGTTGGTTCCCTTATCACCCATGGTGAGCACCTGGGTTCCCGCAATGTCAAGGGAGATGTAGTATCCATATAGGTCGCTATATTTGTCATAGGGCGTTCTTCTTGGTATGGAGGAGGTGAATTTGGTGAGGGGCGTGCCATAATCTAAAAGTGGATGCTCTCCATGCTTTACAGCGATTTTGAACAAAAGTTCTACCACAAAGCCACGCTTACAGGGTTTGTTCACATCCTCCAACGTTTTATAGTTATCCCGTATTCCAATGTAACCCTTATCATCCGCCCACGCGAAGGCTTCGTTAAAATAGGCATCGCCAAAGCGACCGGTGAGCATGGGAATAAAATCTTTCGCGCCAGCGCTTCTGGGCTTGCCCTCTGCCCGCCAGGTAAAGGTCACCACCTCGCCAATGCCACAGATTTTACCAGGAGAAAAGGTGGTGGCAGAAGTACCCTGAGTGATGCCCTGCTCCACCGCCCAGAGGATGGCCTTGTAGTAATAATCGTTAGGTTTCACATCGGAAAAAGGATTGTTCTGGCTCGTGGGCTCCGGGGACCCCTTGTACCGCCACAAAAAGGTCACAATTTGCCCTCTGGTGGTAAATCCCTTGGGGTTAAATTCTGTGTCAGAGGTGCCCGCGGTAATACCCTCGTAGTACGCCCAGGTGGCAGCTTTGGTGATTGGAAAATCCGGCGAGGGAAGGTCGCTAAAGGTCTTTCTAACCTTTGCCGGAGTAAGGGCAAAGGCCGCCGTGGGCAGCAGGGAAAGGGTCATAATCCCTGCCAAAAGCAGGCTGATTACTCGCTTTTTCATTGACGTTTCTCCTCACATTGCTTTATTTTGCTTTGTTGAATATGAAGTTTCCGTTGTTATCGTCGGCCAACAAATCGGTGTACCAGGTGACCAGCACGGTGCCATCGTCGGTTTTGTAGCCGGGGGCGTTGATCATCTGGTGGTCGTTGCTGCCGGAAAGCAGTTTGGTGTCAATGCCGCCGGGGCACACCAGCCACTCGTAAGGGCTGTCCACCAGCACCACCTCCTCGCCGTTGAGGGGGAAGGAGGCGTTGGTGCCCACATACCTTCCGTTGGGCGCCCGGAGGGTGATGTACGTGCCGTCCAGAGTGGTTCTGGTGCGCTTAAGGGTAAAGACGGTGGAGCTTGCGGCGGAGAAGGTCAGCTTACCGCTGGCGTCCACCAAGAGATTTGGCTTTGCGTTGATGGCACTTTGGAGGGTATAGTTCCCGTCGCTCGCGGCCCACGACTGCTTTGCCTTAAGAGACTCCACCAGCCGGATGCACATGAGCTGCGCCTGCTCGATGGTGCAAATTCCCTGGGGGTCCAGCTTTCCGCCGGAGCCTGTCATAATCCCCGCGCTCACAATTTTTCCCATGGAAGTCTTTGCCCAGGAACTCACCTTGCCGGCATCGGAAAAGCCTTTCAGACTTCCCCCTTTTAGAGAAAACTCGGAAGCACCTTCGCACACGGTTTTCCAGTTATATTCAGAAAGATTATAGAGGAACGTCGCCATCTGCTCCCTTGTCACCAAGCCGTTGGGGTCGTAGACACCGGCACTGACGCCCGAGGTAATGCCCCAGAGGGAGATGTGCTCGACGTCTCGATCCACCGTATCCCGATAGGCCACGCTGTCCTGCGCTTTGACAAGTGGAAGGTACTTCGGCTCCACGCTCGTCAACCGCACCATGGTGTCCACCAACAGCCCGGCCATCTGTACCCGTGTAATGGGCTTTGTCCAGTCGTTCCCCACTTTTCCCGTGACTCCGGTCAGGCCGGTCAGGGTCGCCCTGGCCCAGTCCGATGTTTTCACCAGACCGGGGGCGCCGCCGTAATGGACCACTGTGGGGAACGCTTCGCCCAGTTCTCCTATTTTGCAGGCTTTATTATCCCGACCCCAAACATAGTATTCTCCGCCTTGATATCTGATTTTGCCCCATTTCCCTTCCACGGCAATTACCTCATAGGGTGTTGCGTAAGGGATATTCCCCTGAATGTCTCCATCCGGTGTCAGGCGAAAGGGAACGCCGCTATACCCGCCATACGGTATATAGATGCCCGTTGAGTCAATGTTTAGAATGACGTCCCGGGCAAATGCCGCCGTCGGCAGCAGGGTCAGGAGCATGGTCAGTGTCAGGGACATGGCCAGCAGTCGTTTTTTCATAAAATTCTCCGCCTTTTATCATTTTCATTTTCTTGTGAACACGGGATTTCCATGGGAAACAGGCGTTAGAAGATGCTTAGTCTAAAATCTGCCCCTTCCTTCGCCATCTGCTCCGTTCTCGCGTATCTGCCCCGCTCACCTTCCAGGCCATAGTTGCCGTCCTCCACCCGGAGGCCACCCTTCTCAAGGCTAAGCACCATGACCTCGGTGAGGGAGGTACATTGCAAGATTGTGTTCTTTTCAAGCCGATTCAGCGAGGCGGGAATGGTAAGCGAGCGAAGGGATGCGCAGCCATAAAACGCCTCCCCGCCCAGCTTGGTGACCCCGTCGTGCAAATCAAAGCTTTCCAGTGCGGCGCAGTTTTTGAATGCCCCGCTTCCAATTTCCGTCACGGCAGTTGACATGGTGATGTCGGTGAGCGAGGTGCAGTTTGCAAGCGCACCGCTGCCAATCCTGGTCACGCTGCCCGGCAGGGCGACGGTCTTGAGGGACGAGCAGCCGTAAAGCACCTGACTTTCTAGCGAGAGCAAGCCGGTTGGAAGATTAATCGCGGCAAGCTTCTTGCAGTTTCTAAACGCGGCACTTCCGATGGTTCGAACCGTGCCAGGCACGGTGATGTCGGTCAGAGCCGTGCAGCCGGAAAAGGCACTGCCGGGGATTGCCGTAAGGGTGGCGGGCAATACCGTCCGCTTGAGGGAGGTGCAATTCATAAACACATTTGCTCCCAGTGTCGTCACACTGTCGGGAACATCAATGGTGACAAGTGCGCCGCAGTCTGAAAAAGCAGCCGCGCCAATGCTCTTTAAGCCGCTGGGGAGGGTAACATCACGCAGGGCCTTGCAGCCCATAAAGGCTGCCTGGCCAATGGCCGTCACGCCACCGGGCAGCGCGGCCGATGTAATCGCGGTACCGGCAAAGGCGCTGTCGCCCAGACTCAGCAGGCTGTCCGGAAGGGTAACGGCACTCAGGCTGGTACAGCCGCTGAAGGCCCCCGCGCCAATGGTTTTCACCGTGCTTGGCAGGTTGACCTGCTCCAAGAATTCCAGGTTAGCAAAGGCCGCTGGGGAGATGGCGGTCACCGGCTTGCCGTTATAGCTCTCCGGCACGGTAACCACAGGGCTTTTCCCACCCTGGGCCATGGCCAGCGCTTCCTCATAGCTGGTTGGCATGTGGTCTGCCGTAACCTTGGCAAAGGAGTTGTAAAATTGCAGGGTAACTCCTGCGCCGGTGCCGTCATCGGCAAAGGAGAAGGTTTCGGCCGAGTTGATGTTGGGCTTAAACGGCTCCGGCTTGACGCCGGTATAGGGCTTTCCGGGCTCAATTACCATCTTTCCCTGGGCGTTGTCCCAATACAGGTTAAATTGTGCGCTTGTTCCGCTGAGCTTTTCGGCAAACTCGCGGAATTGAACATAATTGGTGTCTCCGCCGATGAGGTATGCTTTTTCAAAGGTCACCACGGCTCCGTCAATCCGGAAGGAGGTGCTGCTTTTTCTCACATCCGTGGTAGCAACAGGGGTAGCAGCGGCGGCGGCGCCATGATAGGGAACGCCGGTTTCAATGACGGCGTACGTCCCGTCCCAGCCCACATTGAACTGAGATACCGTACCGCTTAGCAGGGCCGCAATGGCCCGCACCTGTAAATAGTTGTTGCCCGATAGGGCGTACGCCTCGGCAACCGACACGGGTGCGCCGTTCATCACCGCGCCGGCCGCGCTGGGTGTTGCGGTCTGCGCCCCCGCCGCCGTGGGCAGGAGGGTAAGGGCCAGACAAAGGGCAAGGCTTAGGGATAATACACGTTTTTTCATGGCGGTTCCTCCTCACAATGGAGGAAGGGCGGCAGCAACGGTCGCCCTTCCCGGGGTGTTATTTTCCTTTCCAGGCATAATAGCTGGGAGCCTTGGTGGGGTAGAATTTGAACACGCTGTTACCAAGCTCGCCGAAATCCTTATTGGGGAGCTTGCGCTCGGTGAGACAAATCTGTGTGCCGACAGGGTAGGTGTAGCCCTCGACTGCCATTCCTGTCCCCTTTCCATTCATGATGAGCACATAGCCTGTGTTGGAGGCAGGGCGAAGTCCGCCGGTTTCAAAGGTGAGGTACCACTCAAAGGGCTTGTCGACCAGACGCAGATCGGCACGGCGCGCAATCTCCCCCTCAATGCCCCAGTATTGCCCTTGCGCATCCCGAATGGTGAGCTTATTGTGTCCTATGTTCTTAATATAGACCTTCACAAGCTGTGATTTGTCCCCGGCCACAACTCTGCGGTCATACTTCATATCGCCTGTAATGTTTTTCAGCGGCATATAGGCCATTTTTACTTGGTACCAACCGTCCTGCAAGGGAGCTGTCCAAGCCATGCCGTTATCGGGAATAAGGGCAGGCTTTTCGGGCATATTGGCGGCGTAGGGCCGTACCATACGCAATCCGATGTAATTTGCTTTCTCGTAAGGGGCTTTGTGGAAACGAGCAGCGGAGCGAATACCGCTTGCATCGTCCCTGAAGCTACCGCCGCGGAAGGCCCGTTTCCCGCCGCTGGTTTCGTCCCAGCACCATTCCGAGACATTACCGTGCATATCGTGAAGGCCAAAGGCATTGGCGGGCAGGAAGCCCACCTCGTGGGTTTTAAGTCCGCCCTCGCCGCGATACATACTGGTTTGATTATACCAAGCCAGATTTTCCTTTCGGATGTCGCCCTCTTTTAGGGTGTCTGTGCCGTTATTATAGGCGGTTGTGGTACCGGCACGGCAGGCATATTCCCACTGGGCCTCGGTGGGCAGGCGGTAGCCGTTTGACCCCTCCACGATGGTGACCGCATCCCAGTCGGCATCCTGCTTTGTGGGCACCAGCCCCCATTTGGAGGGATTGGTGCTGCCCTTGATGGAGTAAGCAGGCTCCAGATTTTCTGCCATACTGCGCAGGTTGCAGAGCTTGAGGGCATCATACCAGCTCATGCTCTCGGCAGGCAGACCCGCCCAAGATTCCGATGCGGCAAGATAGAATGAGTTACGGAAGTGGTAGCCGCGGCGTTGACCCGTAGCCTCATAGAGTTCCGTCTGGTTTAGCTCACAGGTATCCATATAGAAACCTTCCACGGTTACCTGCTTTTGTGTTTCGGATTTTTGATGACCCACTTCACTTTCGGGGCTGCCCATGGTATAGGTGCCGCCGGGAATCCAGGTCATTCCTTGAACGACGGGTTTGTCGGTATGCTCAAAGGTGGCGGGGTCGGGGCGCATGACACGGAAGCCATTGGATTCCATAATATTTCTATTCACAAAGTCCCCGTACCAGTGGTCGGTTTTCGCGCGGCAGTCCTCCTTCTTATGAATGAAGCTGCCGCCGCGCACTCCACGCAGATTGGGGTTGTTGTCATAATTGGAAAGAGAGCCCATGGGGTCGGTTTGGTCGTAAATCGGCGGGTCTGCGTGCTTCCAATCCCAAACATACTCAACCACATTGCCGTACATATCGTAAAGCCCAAATGCGTTGGGCTTTTTCATACCCACCTCATGGGTTTGGCGATTGGAGTTGTCTGCATACCAGCCGGTTTCATTGGTGACAACGGTAGGACTGCCATTGCCGCGGGCGGCATATTCCCACTGTGCCTCGGTGGGCAAACGATAGCCTGTGGAGCCCTGGACAATCTTCACGGCATTCCACACTTCGCTCTCACCCGTTTGCTCAGTGGGTGTACGCCCCCAATATTTGGGGTCGGTATGACCGCCCAGGCTGTAGGCAGGGGTTAAGCCCTCCTTCATGCTCAGCTTGTTGCAGAAGACAATGGCGTTAAACCAGCTGACACGCTCCACAGGGCGCTTGTTTGGGTCTTCGCCGCTGGCAGGGGTGCGGTTGTAGACATGGGCTGTGCCGTTGCTGTCCGAAGTAGAAACCTTGCCGGTTCCTTGAATCAGACTGGGGTTCCAGCCCATGACTTCTTTGAACTGCTCCTGAGTCACCTCGAAGGTACCCATGTAGAAGGGCTGGGAGATGGTGACCTCTCGCGTTAAGAAATAATCGTCTGTGTAGCTCCCCGCCGGGATATAGGTCATATCCACCTTGTCCTTACTGGCGGTGGGCCCCTCCTTGGGCTTGCCCGGCGGGTTTCCGGTGTAGGCCTCCCCCGGCGCGATGACGGCCTTGCCCGCGTCGTTATCCCAATATACATTGAACTGAGAGGCCGTGCCGCTGAGGGCTTCGGCCACCTCGCGCAGCTGAATATAATTGCTGGGGCCGCCAATTAAATAGGCGTTTTGAAAGCTGATGACCTCACTATTGAGCTTAAAGGTGGTGCCGCTTCGCTTCACATCGGTGGTTTCCGCCAGCACAGCGGGGTTAGAGGTTCCGGTGTACGGCTTGCCGGTTTCGATGACGGCATAGGCGCCGTCCCAGCCCACGTTAAACTGGGCGGCGGTGCCGCTCAGCAGCACGGCGATGCCGCGAAGCTGCAGGTAGTTGTTACCATTCACGCCGTACGCCTCGGGTACGCTGACCGCCTTGCCCCCCATCACAAAGCCGGTGGTGCTGGGCTTGGCGGTCAAAATTTCCGCCGCCGCCGGGATAAAGCGGAACTCGGCGTGATTGGGTGCGTTCAGGCTCTCATGGGACCAAAGGATGATTGGGGTTCCGTCCGCGTTTTTCTCCCCTGATGCGTTGAGGACCATTTTCGTATTGGCGGAGGGGCGCAGGCTGAAAATATCGCTGCCGCTTTCGCTGTAAATGTTCCAGAGATATGGAGAATTAACCGTCTTCACTCTGGCGCCGTCCTTGATCTCGTCGGCGACGCCCAGATAGGCCCCGTCCGCCAGTTTCAGGGTGACTTGGCCTTTGCCCTTGTTCTCCACATAGTAGGCACTGTTTTTCGTGGAAGATTTGTCCCGCAGCTCGGCGCCGCCGGAGGAGTCGAGGTTGAGGTAGTTGTTCATAGCGCGCAGGTTGTACCAGCCGTCCTTCGGCCCGCCCGCCGCCAGTGCCGCCGTGGGCAGCAGCGCCAGCATGATGCAAAGAGCGAGGGCAAGGCATAACAATCTTTTTTTCACTGCGTTTCCTCCTTATTTTTCATAGCTTCTGCTTGTGTCCAAACTGGCGGTGCCGGTGGCCTGATCCCAGCCCACGTTCACGTTGAAAATCTGCATCACGTCCCGGAGCTTAAAGTAATTGTTCTGTCCGATTACATAGGCTGTCATAGAGGTATCTGCTCCGTCCACGTAGATTTTGGAGTTGGCCGACGTGGCGGGTCTTGTTTTGCCGTCTCCCGCGGCCATGTCAGCCTTGGTGGTGGTGTAGGCCTTCTTGGAAATCAGGTTAATCGCGTTTTTCGCCCCGTCCCAGGTCACCTCAAAGTTCTTATCCGTGCCGTTAATGATGTATGCCATGTCGCGGATTTTAATATAGTTATTGCCGTTAATGGCGTATGCGTCGATGGCGACCTGCTTGCCGTTTACCACCAGCTTGGTGGGTGAAGGGGTGGCGGTGGCAGTGGTGGGGACCGTGACTGCTCCCCCAGGGGCGGCAACGGGGATGAAGCGGAACTCGGCGTGGTTGGGGGCGTCGGTGCCCTTCTCCGTCCAGACAATGACCGGTGTGCCGTCCACGTTCTTGGTTCCCTTGGCGTTGACCACCTTTTTTAGGTTGGATACGGGGCGCAGGCTGAAAACATCGCTGTCCTTTTCGGAGTAGAGCTTCCACTCATAAGGGGTATCCACTGTCTTGAGCTGGGAGCCGTCCGAAGTGTTGCCCACAGCAATGTACTTGCCGCTTGCTACCTTCAGCGTTACTTTATTGTCGCCCTTATTTTCCACATAAAAGGCATCGTTCTGCGTTTTATTCCGCAGCTCGGCATAACCGCTGGACTTAAGATTTACGTAATTTCCCATAACCCGAAGGTTATACCAGCCGTCGGCGACCCCCTTGGGTGACACCGTGACGGTCAGCGTCTCCTTGTAGTCGCCCAGGCTGAAGCGCAGAGTTGCTGTTCCTGCCTTGCGGCCATAGATGCTGATGACCCCATTTTCGCTGCCCAGGGTGACGACGTTGGCGTTACTGTTATTGCGACCCAGGGAGGCCTTGGACCCCGCAGGGGTAACGATTGGATTGACGGTCACCTTCTCCCCCACGGTGATTGCAAGGGTCTTGTAGGGCAGGGTGAAGGAGGTGGCTTTAATCACCTTGGGTGACACCTCCACCTTGCAGGTTTTGACCATGCCGCCCATGGTGGCGCGAATGGTGGTGCTGCCGACACTGACAGCCACCACCACACCCTTGGGTGTCACCGTCGCCACGTTCTCGTCGTCCGAGGTAAACGCTATATCTCCCACACTTAGGCGGGGAGTGAGGTAGGTGTTTAGCTGGTAATCGCCGTCCACCTTCAAGGTGAGAATATTGTTGGAGAGGGTAAAATCGGTGGCCTCCTTGTAGGCGCCCGCCATGTTGGGTCTGAGCCCTATGCCCAGCTGGGGGGTATTGAAAATATCGTCGTTATCGAAGAGGGGGGATTTTCCGATGTGGAAGTTGAAGGAATCCCGCACCAGCTTGGCTTTCCAAAACAAGGGGTTTGCAGGGTTGGACGCCCGCTCGCTGAATTTTATATAGCTTGCCTTCGACCTGGAGTTATAAAGCTCTTCAAACACGGTGGCGAAGTCCTCGGAGCGGTTGGTCATGCCGTAACTTCTCGCATAGAAGGTCTCATCCTCCTCTGTGTAGGGCATGGAGAACGGGATGATGCTGTATGGTTTTCCCTGATTGAGAGCGACAAGCTCTGGGAACATCTCGGCATCCATTTGATTGATGAGGGTATGCACCACATGCCCCAGTTCGTGGACAATGGTGCTGGCGCTGGGTGTGCCAAAGGTTTCAATCCACAGGCGGTTGCCCCGTGTGACCATGTGACCTGCCGCCTTAACGGAGCCGGCCCCCACCGCGTAGGCTTCCTCCACCGACCGAATCTGAATGGCCAGCTCCGAGCCGGTGTAGATTTTAACAAAGCCGGAGATTTTTTTGGCATTCCCGCTGCCCATAGCCTCCAGCGCCTTTTTGATGTTTTTTGCACTGAGATTGGTGGTTTCCACACCGCTATTCCGAGTGATTACAATGCGGTGGGTACGGTAAATTTCGGTGGCAAAGGTCTCAAACTCCGCATCCGTTATGGGACGCATTTCCTCCGCAGTGGGAATATTATACGTATCCTCGGTTTCCACAGTAATCTGGATATCCTCTTTTTTAACGTCCTGCTCGGAATTTCCGGGCGTTATCACAGGGGGCTTTGGCGGGGCATCGGGGTCCTGGGCGGCGGCTTCCTTTACGTTGATTTCAGGCGAACGAAAAACGTATTTACTGCCCGGGCTGGTGACCCTAACCCAAGCGTTGCCCGCGCCCACCGCGGTGATAACGCCCTGATCGTTGACGGTGAGCACCTTGGGGTCGGAGCTGCCCCAAATCAGGGTGCTTCGGTCAATGTCGTAGGGCTCCACGGCGAAGGAGCTGGGCGCGTAGCTCTCCCCCACGGTGGGGTAACAGCTGTACAGAAGGAATGCCTGCTCCAGCGGCACCTTGAGGTTTTTGGGTGGCTCCGCGGGCTGCACCTTGATGTTCAGCTTGACGGAATGCTCTAGGTCGTCCGTATAGAGATACACGCTGCCCTTGGTGGTAACACCGGTGCCGAACAGGTACGCCTTGGAGCCGTCCATGGCGTACCCAAGGGCAATGCCGCCGCCGTTCATCCATTCGCAGCCCTGCCCCTCCAGCGAGCCGGAGAGCTTAGAGGTCACCGTTACGGCTCCGCCGTAAGGAATGGTAATCTCGGTGACGGGCTTGCCGTTAAATAAAATCTGCATTTCCTCCCCCGCCGCCAGGGCGGTGGCAGGCATCAAGGTCAGCGCCATGCACAGGGTGAGCAGCAGGCTTAACATTCGCTTTTTCATTCAAAAAGCCTTCCTTTCCAATGATTTCAGTGGCTTCTACTTTACAGGTCTTACTTGGAACTTTCCGTGATACATAAAGGAGTTCTTCCCGCGCTCCCAAGTGATGATGGGGGTGCCCTCGGTGTATTTTTCCCCACTGCAATTGACGTATTGCTTGGCATCCTCCACCATGGTGAGGAAAAAAGCATTGTCTATACTAGTCCAATGGGTGCCCAAGGTAAGGGTCCAGGCGTATGGGGCATCCACCGTCTGCACGGCCAAACCGTTTTTGGCGGCGCCCACAACGCCAAGATATTTGCCGCTTCGGAGCTTCAGTGTGACCTGCTTGTTCCCCAAATTTTCAATATAAATTTCTTCGTGGCCGCTGTTGGCCAGCTGGACCTTGCCGTCCTTCACGGTCCAGCCGGCTGTTTCTGCAGGGCTGGCTATAATGGTGTACCAGCCGTCCTTCACACCGTCCTTGGTGAAATGGGCCGTGGCCGCATTAAACTTATCCTCCTCTTCCTGCTTGGCCGCTGCTTCGGCCGCAAGCTCCTCCGCGGTCTTTTTGACCAAGGTGGGCTTTTCCAGAATGGCGGAAATAGCGTAATCGGGATAGCCCTGCGCCTGTCCGGCGGCCAGCAGCGGAGCTGCCTTGGTAGAGGCCGTATTCTGCTGGACAAAGGTCTTTCCGTCAAATACAAGGACGGTGGGTTGGCTCATAGCCCATCTCCAGCCATTTCTAGGGGTCGCCGCGTTAAACAGCATTCCCCGTGCTGTGCTGAGTACATCCAGGTCCTTGACCAGACCTACGCAGTGGAACTGGGTGCCATCTGTCCGCATACGGAAGAGGTAAAGGCCGCCGGTGGTGATTTGGGGGAGGGATGGGTGGCTACCGCCTGTGAAGTAAATCCAGTCTCCGATGAGGACAATACCGTTGGTATTCCCCTCATACAGCATGGTATAGCCGGTGCCGTCGTAGCGAATGCGGCTGAGCGCCGTGCTCGGCGGGGCCTTGTATTCATTCGCGTTGGTCCGGAAACGCACATCCTCATGGAAATAAATCCACTCGTCCTCGTAGTGGATGAGGTTTTGGTTGACATAGGAGGAAAACAGCGGCTTGAGGTCAGTACCGTCCAGCTTTATGCTCCAAAGATTGTTGCGCTTGCTGAAGTCCTTGCTCCCCTCCGTGCCGCCCTGCCGGACGCCGTAAATGCGCCCGTCGTGCACAGTGATGCTGTTCCAAATCTCCTCAGGGGCGGAGAGTATCTTACTCAGGCCGCTGCCGTCCAAATTCATGCTCCACAGACCCCGGTATTCCTTGCCGTCAGCCGAGGTGGTAAAGCTCTGGGTGGTGGCATAGTAAATTTTGTCCTCGTAGATGGAATAGCTGGTCACCCGCTTGTCCAGCATCTTGGCCACCTGCTGGCGGCCGGTGCCGTCGGGGCGAATGCGGTAAATTTCCTGGTAAAAGTGCCTGTCCCACTTGTCGTCGGTGGTACAGCGGTAGTAGTAAATCCAGCCCTTGTACTCCACCGGCTCAATGGCGTAGTCCTTGGCAAGCACCTGATAGCCGGTGCCGTCGGGGCGGATTTTGGCCAGGTAGCCGCCGGTGGCCGCCTCTTTTTCCCAGCCGGTCACAGCCTGACGGTCGGAGAAATAAATCCACTTGGGGGCGGGCTCCACAGGGGCGGTGGTTTTTTGCTGCTCGTAGGATTTGGAGGTGTCAATGGTGATGAGGTTTTTTGCCCCGTCCCAGCCAACATAGACATCCAGCTGTTCCATTACGTCCCGGAGCTTAAAGTAGTTATTTCCGCCAATGACATAGGCGGTGAGGTAAAGTTGCCTCTCGTTAAGGTATAGCGCCGACTGCCCTGCCGCGGCCGGCTTGGCAACACCGTTGCCGGGAGCAAGCTCCCCCCCCACGGCGGTGTAAGGCTTTCCGGCGATGAGGGTAATGGCATTTTTGCCCCCATCCCAGCCCACCTCAAAACCCTTAGAGGTACCATTGAGGGCGGCGGCTAAATCGCGAAGCTTAAAGTAGTTATTCTGATTGATGGTGTATGCGTCAAAGGCTACGCTTTTGCCGTTCACCAGTACGGCGGAAGCGTTTGGCACGGCGGTGACGTCTACCGCCAGCGCCACTGTGCGCATCAATGAAAGTGCCATGCACAGTAACAGCAAGACAATCATCATATTTTTTTTCATTTTCTCATTCCTCCCAGTTATTTTTATTTTTCCGATTTCTGTTTGAACCGCCACACAGCCATGCCGGAGCAGCGTTCCATGGCTGACACAGTAACAAAAGAAACCAAATAATAACCCAGGCAATGCCCGCAGCCGTAAGCAAAACGGCTATCCTTATGTTCCCTCCTTCTATTGCAGAGTTAGATTTCCCATTCTATTAAATCCTGTGTATTCATAGTAACAGAAATGTTTTATAAAAACCGTTGTCTGCACGACATGACCAAAAAACTGCATGAAAGGAAAACGCGAGTCGTTAGAGCGCATCCATAAGTAGCGGAATGCACAAAAACGCAGGATTTTTTTGTCAGTCAAGCCGATTTTTTGCAGCCATCCTGACGTATGGCAAGGAAAATTGGCGCTGCCCCTTATGAGCCATGAGACACATCAATAAAAAAGGCCGGCTGACACTCTTACCCAGAGTGTCAGCCGACCTTTTGCGGTTCTATTTTCTAAGGCAACACCGCACAATTCGGCAAGGACGATTTGTGCGGTGTTGCCCTAAATCTATATTTTTATTGTCTGCTGCACGGGCTGGCGGCAGCGGATCACCCGGTGCATCGGGCAGTGCAATTGAATGGCTTCCAAAGGTGCAATAAGGACGCTGCCTTTTATTCCATTGCCCTTATAAATTCCTCGTAGCTGTATAGGGTGTTCAGCACGTCCAGCAGGGCGTTAGCCGTAAGGTGCTGGGGCAGATCCAGGGTCTTTAGCAGCGCTGCCCGCCGCTGGGCGGAATCCGGGCCTCCGGAGAGACCGGCGGAAAAGAGGTCTGCCTTGGTAATGGAGCGGGCAGGCGGGCAATCTCCCGGCTCCTCGTCCCGGAAGGTGGCTCCGGCACGGCGAAGGGCCGCCTCCAGCACTTGGGGGCGCATTCCCTCCACCCCCAGCTTGCCCTCCTTGCCGGGGGCGCGCTTGCGCTTTTCCTTGCCGTAGAGGTCGGGAATATAGGCGTGCTTAATCAGCGACGGATCAATAGAGCCTTTAAGATGGTTGCGAATTAAAAAACCCGCACCGTCGGAGTCGGTAAGGATAATCAGCCCACGCGCCTGGGCCATACGGCGGAATAAGGCCAGCCGCTCTGTATTTTTAAAAATTGCAAAACCGGCGGTTTCCAAAATCACCGTATCCACCAGTTGGGAGAGGGTATTTTTATCATAGCGCCCCTCTACTACAATAGCCTCTTT
>CAZDDZ010000044.1:4418-20351 GCA_964504285.1 uncultured Pseudoflavonifractor sp. | reverse complement strand
AGTCCACCAAATTTTCGCCCACGGTATAGATGTCGCCTGCGCCTACGGTGAGAATAAGGTCACCGGGTCGGGCGATTTCTCTCAAATACACGGTAAGCGCGTCCAAGGTGGGAAAGTATTGCGCGCCGGGAATTTTGACGGCCAAGTCCTTGGAGGAAATGCCAATGGTATTGATTTCACGGGCGGCATAAATTTCAGCTAACAGAGTCAGGTCGGCGGTTTTTAACACGTCAACAAAGTCGCCGAAAAGGGCCTTTGTGCGGGTGTAGGTGTGTGGCTGAAAGGCGCACACCACCCGCTCATAGCCCAGCGCTTTGGCAGCGGTGAGCAGAGCCTTAAGCTCGCCGGGATGGTGGGCATAATCGTCATAAACCTGTGCGCCGTGGTACTCGCCCTTATGTTCAAAGCGACGCCCCGCCCCGAGGAAGGTGCCCAGACCATCTTCCACCGCCGAGGCGGGGAAACCAAGGGCAATGGCGGCGGCAGCGGAGGCCAGGGCGTTTTTGACGTTATGTTCGCCGGGGACTTGAAGGGCTACGTGGGCAAAATAAGTTCCCTGATATACAATGTCAAAGGAGGACAAGCCCTTGTCCCAGATCAGGTTTTCGGCGTGAACGTCCCCTTCTGAAAGCCCGAAGGTAAGCACTCTGCGGGTCTCCCCCTCTAGGGTGTGCATGGTGTTTTGGTCGTCACGGTTTGCTACAATAACACCGTTTTCAGGCACCAGGTCGGCAAAGGTGCGGAAGGAGTGCTCTACGTCCTCTAAATCGTGGAAAAAGTCCAGATGGTCGGCCTCAATATTGAGAATCACGGCCACGGTGGGGAAGAAAGAGAGGAAGGAGTTGCAATACTCGCAGCTCTCCAGAATGATCGTGTCACCCTTGCCAACCCGATGGCCCGCGCCCAGCAGGGGCAGAGTGCCGCCAATCATCACCGTAGGGTCGGCGGCGGCGGACATGGCAATATGGGTGCACATGGAGGTGGTAGTGGTTTTGCCGTGGGTACCCGAAATGCACAGGGCATTTTTATAGCTGCGCATAATAGAGCCCCAGGCCTGTGCCCGCTCAAAGACGGGGATGGAGCGGCTGCGAGCCTCCACAATCTCCGGGTTGTCGTCGTGGACGGCGGCGGTGCGAATCAGCAAATCCACGTTGCCCACATTGCGTGCCCAGTGGCCGATGCCAATCTCAATGCCCAGGTTCCGCAGATGCAGGGTGGTGGCGCTCTCCCGCATGTCGGAGCCGGTGATGGTCATCCCCATACCGTGGAGTACCTCAGCCAGAGGTGCCATAGAGACCCCGCCAATGCCCACCAAATGAGCTTTACCGCCGGGGACAATGTAATCGTGAATATTATTTGACATAGGGAACACGCCCTTTATTTATAATAATGCTTTGTAAATAACCAGTTTAATATTATAATACGGACAGAAAGAAATGGCAAGGCACACTGCCATTATAGACCGGAAAGAAGAAAATGATACCGGAAAGGGGAGGGAATATGGATAAAAATCAAGTGCCTTCGGCGGTGCATACCCTGTGCGGCACCCTGAGGAGCGCGGGGTTTGCCGCCTACCCGGTGGGGGGCTGCGTTCGGGATATGCTGCTGGGCCGCAAACCCGGCGATTGGGACGTGACCACCGCTGCTTTGCCCGAGCAGGTGCAGGCTCTTTTCCGGCACACCGTTCCGACCGGAATCCGGCATGGCACGGTGACAGTTTTACTGGAGGACATGGGCATTGAGGTGACCACCTTCCGCAGGGAGACCGGCTACGCCGACGGACGGCACCCGGATGCCGTAACCTTTGACGCGGGACTGACGGAGGATTTGGCTCGCCGTGATTTTACCGTCAACGCTATGGCTTTGGATGAGAACGGAGAAGTAGTAGACCCCTTCGGCGGGCGGGAGGATTTAACGGCAGGGCTCATTCGCTGCGTGGGCGACCCCGACCGCCGCTTTGGGGAGGACGCCCTGCGTATGCTGCGGGCCATACGCTTCGCAGCCCAACTGGGCTTTACTATCGAGCATACCACAGCTGCCGCCATGGAGCAAAACGCCCGCCGGACCTTCACACTTTCGGGGGAGCGGATCAAGGCTGAGATGGAGAAAATACTTCTCTCCCCCAGACCGGAATGGGTGGGAAAGGCGGTGGAGGCGGGACTGCTGAACCATCTTTTTGACCGCTGGCCGAAGGCGGTGAATTGGCTGATTCTTCGGGAGGTACCGCCCCTGCGCAACCTCCGCTGGCGTGCATTTTGCGCCCAAACGGGCTTTCCTGTTGCATCCCTGCCGGTGGAGCGGGCGCTCCGCCGGGCCGTGGAGCACCCGGAACTAGAGGTAATTGCCGCCCTGAAAATTTCGGGCGGGGAGCTCTGCGCTATGGGACTAAAGGGGGCGCAGGTGAGCGCTATGCAGCGCCGACTTGCGGCACATATAATGGCGCATCCGGAGGATAATAGTTATGACAGACTGTCAGCCCTTGCAAAGGTGTGGAAAAATGAACGAGAAAACATATGAATTTGACGCGGTGATTCAAAAGGTGCCCGACATTGACGGGGCCTATGTTGCCTTCCCCTACCAGGTAAAGACCGAATTTGGCAAGGGGAGAGTCAAGGTGCGTGCAACCTTTGACGGTGTACCTTACGACGGCAGCTTGGTGCGGATGGGCACGAAGGAGCACATTATCGGTCTGCGCAAGGATATACGCGCTAAAATCGGCAGGCAGCCCGGTGACAGGGTGCGGGTTACCATAAAGGAACGGGAATAATACAAGAGGATTGCCGCGAGACTCCGCAGGGGGGCGCGGCAGTCCCTTTCTTTTTCCTGGGACAGGCAAGCCCAGCCACCTTTTCACATACAAATAACAGGACGAGGTGGTGGTACGACATGGAAAAAAAATCAAAGAGGGACGGTCTTTTGGTCAAGACTGCCCAGGTCTTTGACCTGCCGGGCGATGTGGTGGCCGGTCTGCCCCGAATCGAGCTGACCGGAAACGGCGAGCTGCGTATGGAAAATCACAAGGGCATCCTGGCCTACGGTTCGGAGGAAATTCATATTTCGGGGGGCAAGCTGGTGGTCAAGGTGCGGGGTGTGGATTTAGAGCTGAGGAGCATGAATGCCAATCAGCTGCTTATCGGTGGAACAATTTTTGGGGTGGATTTGACATAAAAACCGGGCTGCCGGGGTCGGAGGTGAACCATGCAGAAAATCATCAATTTTTTCAGAGGCAGTGTGAACTTTACCGTCACCGGACCCTTTCCCGAACGGTTTTTAAATCTCTGTGCCCAAAACGGCGTGGGCTTTTGGGGTGTAGAGTGGCTGGAGGACGGCGGGGTGCGGCTGGTGGTGGCTCGCCGTCAGTGGGGGCGCGCCAAGGTACTGGCAGAAAAGGCTTTCTGCACGCTTGCGGTAGGCAGAGCACGGGGGGTGCCTTCTTTTCTGGCCCGCTTTCGCAAGCGGTACGCCCTTCTGCTGGGGCTGGCCGTCTCCCTTGGGGCGGTGTGTGTCCTGTCCCAATTTATCCTCACGGTGGAGGTATCGGGCAATTCTGGGGTTCCTACTGCCGAGATACTCACTCAGCTGCGCCGCCTGGGGCTGCGCCCGGGCACCTACGGCCCGGCCGTGGATGAGGCCATGGTGGGGCAGCAGCTTCTGCTGCGGGTGGACGGTCTCACCTGGTGTGCTGTGAACCTCCGGGGTACGGTGGCTCAGGTGCTGGTGCGTGAGGGTATTCCAAAGCCCGCGCTAGTGGACGAAAAGACGCTGGGGGACGTGGTAGCCGAGGCCCCCGGCATCATCACCCACATGGAGGTGCTGGAGGGGGAAGCCCTCTACAAGGAGGGGGACACAGTGCTGCCCGGTGAGGTGGTCATCGCAGGGAATATCCATATGGAAAGCCCTGCTTACAGCACCACCGACTTAGGCTGGCGGCAGGTAAAGGCTCAGGGACGGATTTATGCCCGCACCTGGCGTACCATAGAGGCGCAAGTTCCGCTGGAGGCTCAAGTCAAGAGCTATACCGGGGCGGAAAAGAGCTTTTGGTCCCTGGAGGTACTGGGAAGTCGGGTCAATTTTTATAGAAACCCTAGTATTTCCTTTGCAAGGTATGATAAAATAACAAAGACGTGGACGGCACACCTGCCGGGCGGACGGGAGATGCCCCTGTCTCTGAGCCGACAGACCGTCCGTGCCTATGAGCCTTCCGCTGTCCCGGTGGACACGGATGCGGCGGAGACAATGCTGGAGACGCGGCTGGAGGATACTCTCAAGGCCCAGTTGGGGCCTGACGGAGAAATTATCCGCCTGGATTACACCGCAAGAGAGACCGGGGGAAATCTGATTGTCACCCTGAAGGCCGAGTGCCGGGAGGAAATCGGGAAATTTGTTCCCTTTGCGCAGCAGGAGCCATAAAATACGCGGACTGATGTGGTCAGGCCGCCCATTTAAAACAAAGGAGCGTTGCGACTTTGATAGAACAATTGATCAGCATGGAGCGCATGGAGGAGGCCATCAATATTTTTGGCTCCTTTGACGAGAATATGCGCATTATCGAGCACGAGCTGGGCGTTACGGTGGTGAGCCGTGACGGCGAGCTGAAGGTCTCCGGCGAGGCGGAGAACGTCTTTTACGGCGTAAAGGCCATTGAGGGACTAATGAGCCTTTCAGCCAAGGGAGAGGCCATCAACGAGCAAAATGTGCGCTACATTATCTCCCTGGTGCGCTCGGGTAACGAGGATAAAATCGGGGAGCTGGCCCGGGACGTGCTCTGCATTACCGCCAAGGGCAAGCCCATCAAGGCCAAGACCATCGGCCAGAAGAAGTATGTGGATGCCATCAAAAAGAACACCATAACCCTGGGCATCG
The DNA here is from genome assembly GCA_964504285.1 of uncultured Pseudoflavonifractor sp. Lineage (GTDB taxonomy): Bacteria > Bacillota > Clostridia > Oscillospirales > Oscillospiraceae > Pseudoflavonifractor. The sequence goes on along the minus strand of CAZDDZ010000044.1, from coordinate 15,488 downwards.
GTCCGGCGGGCACCGGCAAGACCTACCTTGCGGTGGCCGCTGCGGTGGCCGCCTTCCGGGATAAACAGGTTAATCGCATTATCCTCACCCGTCCCGCCGTGGAAGCGGGGGAGCGGCTGGGCTTTTTGCCCGGGGACCTTCAAAGTAAGGTTGATCCCTACCTGCGGCCCCTGTACGACGCGCTGTTTGATATGCTGGGAGCCGAGACCTATCAGAAGTATCTGGAGCGGGGCAATATCGAGGTTGCGCCCCTTGCCTATATGCGCGGCCGCACCCTGGACGACAGCTTTATCATTCTCGACGAGGCGCAGAACACCTCCCGGGAGCAGATGAAGATGTTTTTGACCCGCATGGGCTTCGGTTCCAAAATTGTCATTACCGGCGACGTGACCCAGATTGACCTGCCCACCGATAAGGTTTCCGGCCTAAAGGAGGCCATGCGGGTGCTGGATAAGGTGGAGGACATTGCCATCTGCCGCCTGAACGAGAGCGACGTGGTGCGCCATGTCATTGTTCAGCGGATTATTAAGGCCTACGAGGAAGACGAAAACAAGAGGAAGAACAAGAAATGAACCATGAAATTATGATCAGTTCCGAGCTGGAATTGGACACATCCGCCGAGGAGGCGCGCATCAAGGCGGCGGTGCTGGCCACCCTGGACGCCCAGAAGGTACGCGTCTCCTGCGAGGTGGATGTGCTCCTCACCGATGACGAGGGTATCCACGAAATTAATCTGGAGCAGCGGCAGGTGGACAAGCCCACCGACGTGCTCTCCTTCCCTATGTTGGAGCTCACCCCCGGGCAGCTGCCCACCCTGGAGGACGCGGACCCCGGTACCGAGCAGGTCTATCTGGGGGATATGTGCATTTCTATGGAACGTGCCAAGGCACAGGCAGAGGAGTACGGCCATAGTGTAGAGCGGGAACTCTGTTATCTGGCCGTCCACTCGGTGCTCCATCTGCTGGGCTACGACCACATGGACGAGGGTGAGCAGAAAGCGCAGATGCGCGGCAGGGAAGAGGCTATCCTAAGCGGTCTGGGCATTACGAGAGAGGACGCACCGTGAGCAAACTGTTCCAATCCTTCCGCTGGGCATTCCGAGGCATGGGGCGCACCGTGCGGCAGGAGCGCAATATGAGGATACACCTGACGGCGGTAGTCTATGTCACCGCACTGGGTGCTTTGGCCGAGCTGGACGGGCCACGCTGGGCGGCGGTGCTTCTCTGCTTCGGGGCGGTAATTGCGGGAGAGCTTATGAATACCGCGCTGGAGGATTTGTGCGACGCCGTCTGCCCCGAGAAAAACTCCAAGATCGGCGCAGCCAAGGACGCGGCTGCCGGGGCAGTGCTGGTGCTGGCGATTGCCAGCGTGGGCGTTGCAATCGCAATCTTCGCGCCGTGGCTCTTGTCGGGCGGCCTGCTCCGGTACCCATGGGCTATTGTTTTGGCTATAGTGTCAGCGCCGCTGGCTATTTTATGGATAAGAGGTAAAAAATCTTGAATATTAAAAAATCGGGCATCATTACTATCGCAGGCCGACCCAACGTGGGCAAGTCTACTCTGACCAACGCACTGGTGGGAGAGAAGGTGGCTATTGTCACCAACAAGCCCCAGACCACCCGCAACCGCATTTGCGCCATTCTGAATCGGGGGGAGAGCCAGTTTGTCTTTATGGACACCCCCGGTCTGCATAAGGCCAAGACCCGGCTGGGGGACTATATGGTCAACGTCATTAAGCAGTCAGTGTCCGACGTGGACGCGATTATGCTTCTAGTAGAGCCGATTGCCAACGTGGGCGGCCCCGAGGGAGAGCTGATTGCCCGCATTAAGGAGCTAAACATCCCATCGGTGCTGGTCATTAATAAAATTGACACCGTGAAAAAGGACGAGCTGTTGGCCGTCATTCAGGCCTACGGCCAGGCTCACGATTTTAACGCCATTGTGCCCATCTCCGCCAAGCAGGGCGAGGGCCTGGAGGAACTTTTAAAGGTGCTGGAAACCTTCCTGCCCGAGGGACCCCAGCTCTTTCCAGACGACATGGTGACCGACCAGCCCGAGCGGCAGGTCTGCGCCGAGATCGTCCGGGAAAAGCTCCTGCTGTGCCTGGATAAGGAGATTCCCCACGGCACCGCCGTGGAGGTGACCAAGTTCTCCGAGCGGGACAGCGAGATCATCGACCTGGAGGTGACCATCTACTGCGAGAAGGATTCCCATAAAGGCATTATCATCGGCAAGGGGGGCGCTATGCTCAAGAAAATTGGCGAGCAGGCCCGCCGCGATGTGGAGCGGTTCATGGGCACCAAGGTTTACCTCCAGACCTGGGTCAAGGTGAAGGAAAACTGGCGTGACAATGTGAATTTAATTAAGAATTTCGGCTATCGGGACGAGTAAGGGTGGCATATATGCCGCCGTCTACGCAAAAATTTACCTTTCATAAATCGCCCTGTACAGGCCAACCTAATGGCAAGGGAGGGCTTCAACATGAACTGCGAACAGCTATGGGCGCTTTTTCTTGCCACGGGACTGCCCGAGGCGTATACCCTCTACTGCCTGCTCCGGGATGAGGAAAAGCAGGCGGAAATCAAAACCGCATAGACGGGCATGACGGGTCATGCTCCAGGCTGTCGACAAGGTTGTCAGCCTGGAGCCAATTTTGCCAAACTACCCAAAACGGTCGTCGGTACATATGGAGAGAGAGCTATGCACATCGTAACGCAGGGACTGGTTTTGCGCGAGGTGAACTACAAGGAATCGGACAAAATTCTCACGGTTATGACGGCCGAGGGGGGCAAGCGCACAGTAAAGGCCCGGGGCTGTCGCCGGAGGGGAAGCCAATTGGCGGCCTCTGCCCAGCTGCTGGCCTACTCCGACATGACACTTTTTGAGTATAAGGACTATTATAGCTTAAATGAAGCGGTTTCCATTGAACAGTTTTGGCGGGTCAAGGGGGACGTAGAGTGCCTGGCACTGGGTTCCTACTTTGCCGAGGTCATGGAGACGGTGGCCGAGGAGGGGCGGGCAGATAGACCGCTGCTGTCCCTGATTCTCAATTCCCTGTATGCGCTGGATAAGCTGAAAAAGCCGCAGCGGCTGGTAAAGAGTGCCTTTGAGCTAAAGCTTATGAGCTTGGTGGGGTACGAACCCATGCTGGACGGCTGTGCTGTCTGCGACAGGGAGGAGCCTGCCCAGCCCCGCTTTCACCTGTCCCAGGGGGTGCTCCACTGCGCCGAATGCCGGGGGAGCATAGGGGACGGGGTTTCCATGCCCATCACCCCGGCCGCCCTTGCCGCCATGCGCCATGTGGTCTACGGCGACCCCAAGCGGCTCTTTTCCTTTGCTGTCGACCCGGAGGGTATGGCGCGCATGGGGGATTTAACCGAAGCGTATCTCCTGACCCAATTGGAGCGGGGTTTCCGGACGTTGGACTTTTATAAGTCCTTGCGGATAGAAGCACCGTAACACGGAAAGGCCTTTTTAACAAGCTGAGGCCCCCGGCGAGACATGTCTCGCCGGGGGCCTTTCGGTTACTTCTCTTCGTACAGCTCAATAATAGCGTCATCCTTAATGACAAAGGCCAGGCGGGCGGTGGGGCTGGCCTGGGCCGGCCCAAAAATAATCTGGTCAGCATCCTGCATGTAGTGCTCCAAATTGTCTACCTTGTAGGCTACATGGGGGTTCTTGTGCATAATTTCGGGGAATGGAGTGCCCTCCTCAAATTTGAGGTACTCGATTTTGTAGTCGTAATCGTCAGGATTGCTCATCCAGAGCTTCATGCCCTCGTTATAGGTCATGCCGGGCTTTTTGGTGGTGACGGGGATACCGATGTGCATGTAAGTAGCGGACATTATATTTCCTCCTTTACTTGTTGGCGGTTTCCTTCTTGACAAACTTGGCTTCATACCAGCCACGGAAGGTGATGGTGATAAAGCCGAATACCAGGCCGATGACACAGTAGATGCCCTCTCCGATGAGGGTGGTGGCGAAGCTGGCATTGGGGACGTAGGTCATAACGCCGAAGAACACACCCGCGCCAACAAAGACGGCAGGAACAAAGTTAATGAGCTCCGGGGCGATATCCAGATACAAAATGACGGGCACAGAGATAAGGAGCACCAGTGGCACAGCCCAGAAACCCAGCGCACCCAGCTGGCCGCCGCAGAACAGAATAACAATGGATGCAGCCATGCCAATCACATAGCCGATGAAGGCGCGTACTCCACCCTTGACAGTGCAGCCGCCCAGGAAATACATGGCCCAGGCCTGGAAGGAAATCCAGCCGCCTCCGCCCACGAGAACAAGGCCAAGGTTAGCGCTCATCGCCTGGTCAAGACACTGGAGCAGGGCGGCCTGAACGCCGATAAAAAGAGCAATGGGAAAGTACTTCTTTGCTGTCATAGGAAAACCTCCTCTTAAATTTAGGGGCTTCCGCTCAAGCAAACCGTATTGCCTTTTCTGTCGAAAACGGCTATACTGGAATTGCTATCGCGGGCAGACCGCACTCTGGCAGGAGTTTACGGTCAATTGCTTGCGTGGTACACGGACGGCGTCCCCTCGGGGACGCCGTCCCCTTTTTATCCCCACCGGGATAGGGCAGAGTATCGCTGCGCCGGCAATTAGGTGTTTTTTGCATCCAGATAGAACTCGTAGGCCTGCTTGTCGCTTAGACCCTCGTGCACCACCTTGCCCACTGCCTTGCACATGGCAGCGGGATGTTCAGCCTGGAAGATATTGCGGCCCATATCCACACCGTGGGCGCCCTCGCTGATAGCGCGATAAGCCATGGTAAGGGCCTCGTCCTCGGGAATTTTTTTGCCGCCGGCAATAACAATGGGCACCGGACAGGCGGCGGCCACCCGCTCAAAACCCTCGCAGTAGTAGCTCTTGACGATATGCGCACCGGTCTCAGCCAGCATACGGGTGGCCAGAAGGAAGAATTTTTCGTCCCGCTCCATCTGCTTGCCCACTGCAACCACCCCCAGGGTTGGAATACCGTACCGGGTGCCTGCGTCCACAGTGCGGGACAGAAGCTCCAGAGAGCGGCTCTCCCCCGGCGCGCCGATAAAGGTCTGCACCGCCATACAGTCGGCATTCATGCGAATAGCGTTCTCAATGTCACAGGCAATGCCGCCGCCGTTGCTCATTTCCTCCATCACCACGGAGGAGTCGTAGGTAACGCGGACGCATTTTGCAGCCTTGGCGGTGGGGGAGATGCAGGATTTCAGTGCGCCCCGGGTAGCCATAAGTACATTTACGTCATCTATCAGGGGAGGAATCACCAAATCCAGCCGTTCCAGCCCGGCGGTGGGACCCATGATGTAGCCGTGGTCAAAGGCCAGCATAATGGTGTTGCCCGACTTGGGGTTAAAGAGACGAGCCAGGCGGTTCTTCATGCCCCAGTCGCAGTGGGCGGCACCCTTGACGGGAAAGCCTTCAGCGGCGGCGGGAATGTCTAGATGATAGTCCTTAGCAAGCTTGTTTCCTATATTGTCAGCCATGAGTAATGCTCCTTTTTATTTCTTGAGGGCGGGGGTGCGGCAGGGTGCGTTCCACAGGCGCAGCAGCTCGTCATCCATACGCGCCATAAACATCTGGAAGCCGGCCTGTTCCTGCACGGTGAGTAGCTCGCCCACATGGTTTGCGACCACCTCAATACCCTTGCTCTTGAGGAGGTTGACGCACTTGCGGTAGATGATGTAAAGCTCCATGAGAGTAGTGGCACCGGTGCCGTTAAGAATGAGCATGACCTTCTCGCCGGAACGGAGGGACAGGTCGTTTATCAAGCCACCCACCATGATTTCGGCGGTTTCATCGGCGCTCTTCATGGGCTGACGGCCGCCGCCGCCCTCACCGTGCTGACCCATGCCGATTTCCATATCATTCTCGCCCAAGTCAGCCAGTGCCGCGCCGGTGGAGGGATGGGTCGCGCCGCGAACAGCCACGGCCAGGGTAGCCATATTGTCGGCAAAGCGCTGGGTAATGGAAGCAACTTCGTCTAAGCTCTTGCCCTCGGCGGCAGCGGCTCCGGCAATTTTATAGGTGGGAATGCAGCCGACCAGGCCGCGGCGGTCATCGGAGTTGGAGCGGGGTGCGTTGGAGATGTCTTCCTGGGTGACCACCTTGACAACGCGGAGGTCTTGCTTCTCGCACTGCTTCATCGTCAGGTTACCGGTAAGCATGTCACCGGCGTGGTTGAGTACCACGTAAAGCACACCCTTGCCCTTGTCGGCAAGCTTGATAGCGTCCACACAGGCCTGGGGGCCGGGGGCGGCGAACACATCGCCCACCACGGACACATCTACCATGCCTTCGCCCACGAAGCCACTGATAGCAGGCTCGTGGCCAGAGCCACCCTGGGTGACGATGGTGACCCGGTCGGCAGACGCCAGCTTGCGGTTGACCACGGTGTTCTGGGGGTGAAGCTCCACCAGGTCGGCGTTGGCCAGGGCAAAGCCTTCCAGTAGCTCGCTGGTCAGGTTGGCAGGGTCGTTGATAAACTTCTTCATTTTCATGGGAACTGACCTCCTTATACTTAATACAGATGTAGGTTGCGCTTGTAATTAAAGCCCCGCTGCCAGTCCCTGAAAGAAGAGGGCGGTGGAGACGGCGCCTGCGTCGGGGGTGCCAATGGTCTGCTCCTTATAGCTTCTGGCCCTGCCGAATTTAGACACAAAGCCTTCGCTTGCCTTGGCGCCGGCCTGGGCGGCAGCAGCGGCAGCAGTTAAAATGTCGCGGATGTCATCGTTGGCGGCAAGGCAAGCGTCCACAGCGGGAATAAGTGCGTCCATCATGGTCTTATCGCCAACCCTGGCGGTGGTGATGTCAAACATTTCGTCCCGACAGCTCGCCAGCATTTTTTTCAGAAGTGCGCCGTCGATTTCGGTCTCGTTCCCCAAGGGAGCGGCGAGACCGCCGATTAGAGTGCCATACAGAGGGCCGGCACTGCCGCCGTTGACCCCCATAATGCGCTCGCCCAAATGCTCGGTGAAGTCTTTGATGCTCTCCTTCTCCCAGTTGTCCAAGCTGCTGTAAATAGTGTTGGAAATTTTTCCGATGGTAACGCCGTGGTCGCCGTCACCGAAGCGGGAGTCAATTTCGCTAAGTTCATCTGAATTTTTGTGAAAAAGGTCAGCGGACGAACGGAGAAGTTGTGCCCATAAAATTTTGTTAATTAACATATGTAACATTTCCTCCTGGATTATTTGACTTTTGTAAAACAATCATAGCAAGAAGGGTAACAAATGTCAATGGAACTTGTGTTTTTCTCTAAAAAGCACAAGTGATAGGGGAAATCACAGAGCGAAAAGCACAAAAAATAACCTTTGGACTCCTTGTTATGGAATCCAAAGGTTACAAATGTAAGACGCTAGACTCGAAGTTCCAAGACCTCTCTCAGAAGACTTTCTTTGGCAATAAGGTGGGTGACCAGTCCGGTGCCCAATGCACCGGTGAGCGCCTTGGCGCTGACATTGGCTGAGCAGATGCCCACCACGTTTTTGCACCCTGCCAGCACGGGGACGGGGATTTGAATGGCGTAATCGGTTTCTGACTGAATAATCTTGCCCTCAAGATTAAAATGGTGCGCTATGATACGTCCAACCGCGTGTTCTTCGGCAAGCTTTTTGCCGTATCGCGCTACCGAGGCGAAGTCGGGTGTAGAGGGATAGTTACCGATGTTCACCAGGGCGATGTTTAGATGCTCCCACTCCCGGTAGACGGCGCGGTAGTGCTCGGTCTTAGAGAGAAGCTCCAGCTCCTGCTTGTTTTCGGCAAAGGCGGGAGTATAGAGGTAGTGGGGCTGAGCTTGCACCTGCTGGGCGATAATGCGCACGTTTTCGTTAGAATGATAATTACGAATGGAAATACCGCTGTTGCCCACCAGTGGGCATACATCCCGCACTGAACCACGGTAAGGGGGAGCGCCCTCCAGCAGAGAGACCAGCACCCCAATGACATGCCCCCAGCCGATGCCCAGCCGTCCTCCGCCCAACTGCTGGATATAGGAAATAGCCGCCTCGGCCAGAGCCTGGTTAATAAAGCCTTGATCGCCCGAATCACCCACCAGAATGCCGCCCTGCAAGCCAAAACGGTTTTTGGCCTGGGTGAGTAAGGGGCTCTCTCCCAGGGTGGGGGCGTGAATGCGGATTTCAACAATGCCGAGCTCCTTGGCGTCCTTAAGCATTCGGCTCACCAGCGGGCGGGAAACGCCCAGCAATTTGGCAATGTCGTTTTGAGTTTTATCCTGCTCGTAGTAGAGCTGGGCAACCGCAGTCAGCCGCTCCATGCGGTCATTTCGAATATTCATAGGGGCGCTCCTTAACAAAAGTTACAGTGAAATGTTACATAATTAACTTTAGCATAAAAAAATGACTTACGCAAGTATTCTCTGGGGTATTCTTGTCAAAATGCTTTTTTTGTGGGAGAATAGAAACAACAAATATATGAAAACAACAATGCATGATTTGGTGCGTTATGAATTGTGCGGGACTGCTTTTATTTTGGGAGAAACACATATGACTGACCTATTTGAAAAATCCATTCACACCTTAGAGCTGCCCAGAGTGCTGGAGCTGCTTGTGGAACAGGCGGCCACGGAGGAAGGCAAGGCCAAGGCGCGCGCGCTGCGGCCCATGACCGACCCGGATGATGTAGAACGGGCACTTGGAGAGACCACGGCGGCGGTGCATATGACCGCATTGCGGGGTTCGCCCTCCTTTTCGGGGGTGAAGCCGGTGCGCGCCTCTCTCCAGCGGGCCGACATGGGGGGCAGCCTGAACACCCGGGAGCTGCTGGATATTGCCGCGGTCCTTCGTGCCGCCCGTTCCTCCCGTGAGTATGCTGCCGGTGAGGGAGCAAAGACCTGTATTGACCACCTCTTTGCGTCCCTGACCGCTAACCGCTTTTTGGAGGAGAAAATTACCGGATCTATTGTGGGGGAGGACGAGATTGCCGATTCGGCAAGCACGGAACTGGCCTCTATCCGCCGCCATATGCGGGCCACTGCCGGCAAGGTGAGGGATATTCTCAATAAGCTTATTTCCTCCAACCAGTCCAAGTATCTTCAGGAGAATATCATTACTGTCCGGGGCGACCGCTATGTGGTGCCCGTGAAAAGCGAGTGCAAAAATGAGATTCCCGGACTGGTACATGATGTGTCCTCCTCCGGCGGTACCTTTTTCATCGAACCAATGGGTGTGGTCAAGGCCAACAACGAGCTGAGAGAGCTTCAGGCTGATGAGAAAAAGGAGATTGACCGGATTTTGGCCGAGCTCTCTGCCGATTGCGCTGGGCACAAGGAGGACATTGCCCAGGATTACGACCTGCTGATTCTGCTGGACGGTATCTTTGCTCGGGCCGCCCTCTCGTACCGGATGCGTGCCTGCGAGCCCAAAATCGTGGAGAATGGGCTCTACCTCCGCCGTGCCAGACACCCGCTGCTAGACCCCAAAAAGGCGGTTGCCAACGACCTGATGCTGGGGGAGAACTTTGATACCCTGGTGATTACCGGCCCCAATACCGGCGGCAAGACCGTGACTATTAAGACCATCGGCCTGCTGACATTGATGGCGCAGTGCGGCCTGCACATTCCCGTGGACGATGACAGTCGGGTAATGATTTTCCGGCGTGTGCTGGCCGATGTAGGTGACGAGCAGTCCATTGCCCAAAATCTCTCCACCTTCTCCTCTCACATGGTGAATATCGTGGGTATTTTAAAGGAGGCCGACGAGGGTGCATTGATTCTCTTTGACGAGCTGGGTGCGGGCACCGACCCGGTGGAGGGTGCGGCACTGGCTGCCGCCATCATCGAGACCGCCCGGGAGCAGGGCGCGCTGGTGGCTGCCACCACCCACTACGCCGAGCTGAAGGTCTATGCCATGACCACTCCCGGGGTGGAGAACGCCTCCTGCGAGTTTAATGTGGACTCTCTGGCGCCAACCTATAAGCTGCTAATTGGCATTCCCGGCAAGAGCAACGCCTTTGCCATCTCTCAGCGCCTGGGACTGCCGCAGGCTGTGATTGACAAGGCGGCCCAGCGAGTGGACGCGGAAAATGTCCGCTTTGAGGATGTGCTCACCCAGCTTGACCGCCAGCGGCAGGCCATGGAGCTGGAGAAGGATGAGGCGCGGAAGCTCCGACGTGAGATGGAGGATTCCGCCAAGGTAGCCCGTGAGTACCGGGAGAAGCTGGAAAAGGAGCGGGAGAAGGCCGCGGAAAAGGCCAAAGCTGAAGCCCGTGCCATTTTAGAGGAGGCGCGGGAGGAGGCCGACAAGGTATTCCGTGAATTGGGAGAAATGCGCAGACGCCAGCGGAAAGAGGAAGATTGGCAGAAGGTCAATGATGAGCGCTCCGACTTGCGCCGCCGCCTTAACGAGGCTGAGGACAAGCTGGGACAGCGGCCCGAGGAGCCCACGCCTCCCCCAACCCGCCCCGCTGTGGCCGGGGATACGGTGGAGCTGGTAAGAATGGGCACCAAGGCCAGTGTGTTGGCGGTCAACAAGGACGGCTCTCTCCAGCTTCAGGCAGGTATTTTAAAAATTTCCGCCAAGCAGGATGAGGTGCGGGTGCTGGAAGGGGAGACCCAGAAGGAGGCCAAGCGAGTCATTCAGCAGGCACAGCGGCAGGTTCGCGCCGCCGCGTCCTCCGAGGTGGACTTGCGGGGCATGACGGTGGACGAGGCGCTGGGCGCCATGGACATGTTCCTGGATAACGCCATGCTGGGCAAGCTGGAAACCGTCACCATCATTCATGGCAGGGGGACCGGCGCGGTGCGCAATGCCGTGCGCACCCACCTCAGGCGCAGCCGCTACGTCAAGACCTTCCGCCCCGGCCGCTACGGCGAAGGCGAGGACGGGGTAACAGTGGTGGAATTAAAATAACCTTCGTCCGCCTCGCAGAGCAGAGGGGGGACTCCGGGGGGAACAAGGTGCCCACCGGAAGGCGCGGCCGTAATACCGCGTGTCCCGCAGGACACGCCCGCGCCGTGAGGACGGGGTAACAGTGGTGGAATTAAAATAACCCTCGTCCGCCTCGCAGAGCAGAGGGGGGACTCCGGGGGGAACAAGGTGCCCACCGG
>CAZDDZ010000044.1:0-4318 GCA_964504285.1 uncultured Pseudoflavonifractor sp. | reverse complement strand
AAGGCGCGGCCGTAATACTGCGTGTCCCGCAGGACACGCCCGCGCCGTGAGGACGGGGTCACAGTGGTGGAATTAAAATAACTCTTTTTTTGCACGTCTTGTCCGTCAGATAACACAGAAACCTAAATGTAATTTGTGTAAAATGTCATTGACGGTTTGAGACAAATTTGCTATTCTATAAAAGAAGTATGCCATGATGTAAACGTAGGGGGAAAACACGAATGTATATGAAAGAGGCAGTCGTCAATAATCAGGTCGGTCTGCACGCTAGGCCTGCTACGTTCTTTATCCAGAAGGCCAACGAGTTTAAGAGCTCTATCTGGGTGGAGAAGGATGAGCGCCGGGTCAACGCCAAAAGCTTGCTGGGTGTGCTCTCCCTCGGTATCGTAAAGGGCACCGCCATCAACCTGATTGCAGATGGCCCCGACGAGAAGGAAGCCATTGACTCTCTGGTGGAGCTGATTGCGTCCAATTTCTCCGAATAACAACAGCCGCAGGAAAAGGCGCCGCTTACCGCGGCGCCTTTTTTGATACAGAGGGCGGGGGCTTGCTCCCGCCGCGCTCTTCAAGGTAACCTCAAAAAAAGGAGAGTGTGACGCTCTTTATGACCTTTGATGAGCTAAAAGAAAAAGCGCATGCCCGATTCCCAAAGCCGCAAGCGGCTTTGGGAGCCCTTTGTCTATCACATCCTCGGGCGAAGTGAATTCGCCCTGCGGCAAGGTTTTGACTCTGCGTGGGTGAGCCAAAACGCTTGTACGGCGCAAAGCGCCGGGTCGCTTTCGCTCCCAGCGGCCGGGCTGTCTAAATTCAGCAGAAAGGTAGGCGTGCGGTTCTTTATGACCTTTGATGAGCTAAAAGAAAAAGCGCATGCCCTGCCGCTTAGGCCGGGCGTTTATATCATGCAGGATAAGAGCAACACGGTGATTTATGTGGGCAAGGCCAAGGCACTCAAAAATCGTGTTTCTCAGTATTTTGCCGATTTGACGTCCCACACCGAAAAAACCAGGGCTATGGTCAGTCAAATTGACCACTTCGACGTCATTGTCGCCGACTCGGAATTTGAGGCGCTGGTGCTGGAATCGTCGCTGATTAAGCGGCATCAGCCCCACTATAACATTCTCCTCAAGGACGACAAAGGTTACCCTTATATCCGGCTGGACGTGAAGTCGGACTACCCCAAATTTTCTCTGACCAACAAGGTCGCGGAGGACGGCGCGCGCTACTTTGGCCCCTATGGCAGCCGGGGGAATACCTTCGCCATTATTGACGCGCTGCGGCTGGCCCTTAAGCTGCCCTCCTGCAACAGAAAATTCCCCAGGGACATCGGTAAGGAGCGGCCGTGCCTTAACTACCACATGGGTCAGTGCGACGGCTACTGCCGCCCCGAGATGGATCAGAGCCGATACCGGGAGGCCATGGAGCAGGCACTTCGCCTGCTGGAGGGACGGTTTAAAGAGGTGGGAGCCGACCTTCAAGCCGAGATGGAGCGTGCCGCCGAGGAACTGCGCTTTGAAAAGGCTGCCGAGCTGCGCGACCGCTATAAAGCCATTGAGCTTTTGGGTAAGCGCCAAAAGGTTATGGCGGGCAGCCTGGCCGATACCGATGTGGTGGGCTTCTTCCGGGGCACGGCCAAGAGCTGCTTTGTGGTGCTCCACTATGTGGACGGGGAGCTTGCTGCAAAGGACTGGGATCTGATGGAAACACCCATGGAGGAGGACGAGGCTGAGGTGGTCTCCGCCCTGGTGGGGCAGTATTACGGTGAAAAGGGCAGTCTGCCCAGGCAGATTTTGCTCCCCTGCGAGATTGAGGACGAGGTCCCCCTGACCCGTATGCTCTCTGAATCAGCGGGACGCCGGGTGAACCTGGTCACCCCCCAGCGGGGCGCGAAGGTGGATTTAATTCGTCTGGCCAACACCAACGCCGCCGAGGAGGTAGAGCGCTGGACCACCAAGGAGGAGCGGCAGTCCAAGCTTTTGGAGCTGCTGCAAAAGCTGCTGGGGCTAAACGCGCCCCCCATGCGCATGGAGAGCTACGACATTTCAAACCAGGGTGCGGACGACATTGTGGCCTCAATGGTGGTCTACCACAACGCCCGACCCTTAAAGAGGGACTACCGCCGGTTTAAGCTCAAGGACATGGACGCGCCCGATGACTATGCCTCCATGGAGCAGGTGCTTACCCGCCGATTTCGGCGCTATCTGGACGGGGACGAGAAGTTTGCCGATTTGCCCGACTTACTGCTTATTGACGGCGGGGTGAACCACGCCAATGTGGCACTGGGGGTGCTGGAAAGCCTAAAGCTCAATATCCCGGTATTCGGAATGGTCAAGGATGACCGCCACCGCACCCGGGCGCTGGTGACTCCTCAGGGGCGGGAAATCGGCATTCAGCAAAATCAGGCGGTCTTTTCCCTCATCGGGCAGATACAGGAGGAAACCCACCGATTTGCCATCGAGTTCCACCGCCAGCAGCAGAACCAGCGGGTAAAGGGCTCGGTGCTGGACAAAATTCCCGGGGTTGGCGACAAACGGCGTGCCGAGCTGTTAAAATACTTTAAGAGTGTGAAGAATATTAAGGCCGCCTCTCTGGCTCAGCTGGAGGAGGCGGTGGACAAACGCACTGCCAAGGCGGTGTATGAGCACTTTAAACGTGCAGAGTGAAAAAAGAATGCAAGCGGAGCTTTATTCTTTTCTGAGGAGGATTTCAGATGCGAGTTATTACAGGTACTGCCCGGGGCAGAAAGCTCAAGGGGCTGGAGGGCATGGATACCCGTCCCACCACCGACCAGGTGAAGGAGGCCGTTTTCAACATTGTACAGTTTGATGTAGAGGGTCGCAATGTCCTTGACCTATTTGCGGGCACGGGGCAGATGGGCATTGAAGCGCTTTCCCGGGGCGCCACCCACTGCACCTTTGTGGATATGCGCCGGGAGGCTGCCGCCCTGGCCAGAGAAAATCTATCAATCTGCGGCTTTGAGGATAAGGGGAGAGTCGTGCAGACCGATTATTTGGCGTTTCTCTCAGCCTGCCGGGAAAAATTTGACCTGGTGTTTTTGGACCCGCCTTATGCCGCCGGAATGTTGGAGAAGGCCCTTGAGACCATCGCCAAGATTGACATTATGTCCACAAATGGTATAATAGTTTGCGAAAGTGCGGAGAAGCAGGTTCTTCCGCAGCTCCCCGCCCCCTATGAAATGGGCAAGGAGTATCGGTACGGTAAAATCAAAATCACCCTGTACAGCCGAAAGGCATAAAGGTAACCTTTTATGAGAATCGCCATCTATCCGGGAAGCTTTGACCCCATCACCCTGGGACATTTGAATATCATCAAGCGGGCCTCGGTCTGTTTTGACAAACTGGTTGTCACTGTTATGCACAACGCGGAGAAGTCCAGCGGCCTTTTTACCCCGGACGAGCGGGTAGAGATGATACGTAAAGTTGTCTCCCAGCTTCCAAATGTGGAGGTGGAGCAGTCCAGCGGTCTGCTGGCCGAGTACGCCAGAGAGAAGCGTGCCTGCGTGGTGATTAAGGGGCTGCGGGCCATGTCCGACTACGAAAAAGAGGCCCAGATGGCGCTGATTAACCGTAAGCTTAACCCGAGACTGGAGACTATGTTTATGCCCTCCAGCGCCCGATACACCTATTTAAGCTCCAGCGTGGTAAAGGAGCTTGCCTCCTATGGGGCAGACTTAACGGATTTTATACCCCGTGAAATTATGGGGGACATGCAGAAAAAGATGGAAAACGGGAGGAACGTATAATGGCAACCGGTGTGGAAGAATTGCTGGACATGCTCTATGATATGATTGACGAGGCCAAGGGCGTTCCCCTCTCTAACGATAAGTGCATTATCGAGCGGGACAAGGCTCTAGATCTGCTGGATGATGTAAAGGCTCAGTTTCCTGTGGAGCTGGCCGAGGCAAAAAAGCTGATTGCCGCCCGGGCCGACTATATCTCCTCCGCCAAGCAGGAGGGGGAGAAAATTCGCAGGCAGGCCGAAGATCAGGCGCGGCAGATGCTGGCCCAGGACGAGCTGCTGGCGCAGGCCCGGCAGAAAGCTAACGATATGATTCGCCAGGTGGACGAGCGCAGCCGGGAGCTGCGTAAGTCGGCCAATGACTACTGCGAGGATGCACTCCGCCGCACGGAGGAGGCCATTGCCGAGGCATTGGGCGAGGTAAAGGAATCCCGGGGCAAATTCCGCGTCGCAGCCAACGCCGCTGCCGCTCCCCAGCGTCCCTCCTACGACATTGCGGTGGATGAGAAATAAAATTAAATATACTTAATAAAAGAGACCGACACGCAAACGCGTGTCGGTC
>CAZDDZ010000043.1:5026-20517 GCA_964504285.1 uncultured Pseudoflavonifractor sp. | reverse complement strand
CCGCCATTTGAGCGACTTGTACCAGAATGGCACTGTCCGTATTTCCTCCAGTGCCTTGGGCAAGTCCATGGGGCTTACCGCTTCACAAATTCGCCAAGATTTGTCTTGCTTTGGTGAGTTCGGCCAGCAAGGGTATGGATATAATATTGAAAATCTTAAGGGTGAGATTTCCGACATTCTGGGTATGAATCGAGGCCATAATGCCGTCATTTTCGGCACAGGTAACCTGGGCCGAGCCCTTATCGAAAACTTTCACTTTGAGAAAAATGGCTTTACACTTTCCGCCGCTTTTGACGTTGACCCCGCTGTCGTGGGGACCAAAATCGGCAACATTGAGGTGTATCATGTAGATACCCTGGAGGATTATCTGGCAGAGCACCCTGCCAGCGTAGGCGTGCTTACTGTCCCCGGCAGAGTGGCGGGCGCACTGGCTGACCGTCTCGTTGCCTGCGGTATGCAGGGTATTTGGAATTTTACCAATATTGAACTGCGGGTAGACCGCACTGCCGTGGTGGTGGAGAATGTCCATTTTGCGGACAGCCTTCTGGCCCTGAGCTATATGATTTCCGAGGAACAGGAGCAGCAATGAAAAGACTAGCGGCACTTCTGTTGGCAGGCCTGATTTTTGTCAGCGGTATGGCCGCCATGGCTACCGGCGGCACCTCCGCTGACCCGCTGATTTCACAGAGCTATATCAGCGGCACCTATCTTCCTGCCACAGTCAAGCAGGCAGGGGAGCGGATTGACGCGACTACCCAAAAGACATATGACAATGCGGCTACCCGGCTTAAAGCCCAGGCCGATCTGTATTTGGCAAAGGCAAGTGCAATCAAGGACGGAGAAGGATATGCCGTCTCCTTTGACGAGCAGCGGTTTAAGCGGGGAGATGTGGTTACCATTGACACCGGCTCGGAAATTATGCTTTTGGCAGGGAGTGCCGCGTTAGCCTATGATAGCGGCGCGGTGGTGGATGTGACCGATGGAGCTGTGGTCGCCACCGGAACAGCGCTGACTGCCCGCCACCGCTATATGGCGGCTGAGAGCACCCAGTGCCGGATTACGATAACCTCAGATACAGCAGTGCTTGCACCCCAGGGGTATTATGCTGTCACCGTTAGTAAAGAAATGGATTATAACCAGTTGGCTGGTGCATTGAATACTATGGGCCTGTTCCGGGGGACAGGAACCGCCTACGGCAGTGGATATGACTTGGAGCTTATACCAACCCGTATTGAGGGGCTGGTTATGTTTTTGCGCCTAATAGGAGAAGAGAAGGCTGCTCTTGCCCAGATGGGAATTATGCCCTTTGACGATGTGCCGGAATGGGCAGCGCGGTATGTGTCCTACGCCTATGAGAAGGGTTACACCAATGGCGTAGACGAGGAGCAAATGCGTTTTGGCACCTATCAGTCCATCACCCCGGGGGAATACCTTACTTTTATCCTCCGGGCGCTGGGCTATATGGACAGTGGCGATAGTCCTGACTTTACTTGGGACACCGCGCTCATCAAGGCGCAAAGTGTTAAAGTTATTACCGGCGGGGAGCGTACCCTACTGGAGAATAGTCCCTTTTTGCGTGCCCAGGTAGCCTATGTTTCCTATTACGCATTGTCTGCTAACCGTAAAGCAGGGGGCAGCCTTCAAAGCCATCTCATTGCCGACGGCGTATTAAATTTGAGCATGGTAAACACGGCTAATGCCGCTGTGACGGTAAAAAGAATCACCTAAAGAAAAGTGCCGCCTTTTTTGGCGGCACTTTTGCACCATTTAAAGGACCGCGCATAGTATGAAGTGAGACCGCCGAGGCCATGCCGCAGAGGCTATGCCCGGCAAGTGTCTCCAATTCATATTAGGAGGTACTTCATTATGGGGTGCAATAACGGTTGTGGATTTGGCGGCGGCGGCTGCCTCTGGATCATCATCATCCTGGTTATCCTGTTCTGCTGCTGCGGCAACGGCTTCGGCGGAAACAACTGCGGCTGTGGCTGCAACAATGGCTGCGGGTGCAACAACAACGGCTGCTGCTAAATGAGAAGCGCTGAGGCGTGCGGAGCAGCGGGCTAAGACCCGGAGCGGCGCGAAAACGCAAAACAGGCGTCCCTCGCAAGCCTGTGAGGCGGTTTTGCAAAGTCGAAGGAGCTTAGAACCGCGTCGTGCAGCCGCAAAAGCGTGACAATCAAGAAGCGCTGAGGCGTGCGGAGCAGCGGGCTAAGACCCGGCCAAGCGCCCAACGCGAACATGACAAACACAGTTACACTGCTCGACAACATAAAGAAATGCCGGGACGAAAGTCCCGGCATTTCTTTCAGCGTGTCAAAAAAGTCCTTCGGACTTCTCCGACACGGAGGGGGTTCTCGCCCTGCGGGGCTCGCAAAGAGTCCACTGCCGGAAGTGAATTCCGGCAGTGGACAAATCTAGTGTTTTTTGTTTTTCGGTCACGGAGCGCAACGCGAAAAACAAAAAATTTTTGCACGGCAAAGGACGAGAGTTTGGGCGATGATAGTTTTTTAGACAGCCTGAAAGAAATGCCGGGACGAAAGTCCCGGCATTTCTTTATGCTTTTTATTTTGTCAACTGCGCAATACCCAACTGAATACGGCGCAAAGATTCTGTCTTTCCCAGAATGTGGCACAGTTCTACCGCACCACCGGGAGTAACCGCCTTACCGGAGAGGGCGGTACGCACGGGCCACATAATGCGACCGTTTTTTAATTCCTGTTTCGCAGCTAAGTCAATGAGTGCCTCGTGAATAGATTCAAAGGTCCAGTCACACAAGCCCTCTAAGACGGGGAGCACCAGATGCAGTGCCTGCAAAGAGTTTTCTTCGTCGGTTTTCATCTTTTTGTGGCAGTAGAGCTCGTTAGAATACTCCGGCAGCGTGTCAAAGAAGTCTACCTGGGGCGCTATGTCCATCCAAGTGTCACACCGAGGCTGCACCAGCGGAGCAATGAGGGTGTGATCAATGCCGGGGGCCTTGACCGCTTCTTTCAAATAACGCTCTGCGCCCTTGTAAAAATCCTCGGGGGAGAGGGCACGGAGGTAATTAGCGTTAAAGTATTTGAGCTTTTCAATGTCAAAAATGGCGGGGGACTTGGAAATGCCGCCAATGTCAAAAATGCCGGAAAGTTCGTCCAAAGTAAAGAATTCCTGCTCGGCGTACTCGCCACGGGGCGACCAGCCTAGTAAAGTAACATAATTTTCAACGGCAGGGCAGAGGTAGCCCTCTGTCATTAAATCCTGATAAGAGGGGTCGCCGTGGCGCTTCGACATTTTGTTGTGGGCGTCCCGCATAACAGGGGAGCAGTGGATGTAGGTGGGCACCTCCCAGCCAAAGGCCTGGTAGAGTAGGTTATATTTGGGAGAGGAGGAGAGATACTCACTGCCGCGTACCACATGGGTAATGCCCATGAGATGGTCGTCCACTACGTTGGCAAAGTTGTAGGTGGGCAGACCGTCGGATTTCATCAGTACCTGGTCGTCCAGGCTGGCATTCTCCACGGTAATATCGCCAAATACCGCATCGGAGAAGGTGGTGGTTCCATCACGGGGAATGGCCTGACGGATGACGTAGGGAACTCCGGAGGCCAGCTTTTCGTCTATTTCAGCTTGAGAGAGGGTGCGGCAGTGACCGTCGTACCCACCCAGGCCGTCCTCGCCGTGGAGGGACTCCAGCCGCTCCTTGGTGCAAAAACAGCGGTAGGCGTGGCCCTTCTCAATTAGCAACTGGGCATACTTGCCGTAAAGCTCCCGGCGTTCGGTCTGCACATAGGGGCCGACAGGACCGCCAACGTCGGGGCCTTCGTCCCAGGTAAGACCGCACTCGGTAAGGGTCTTGTAAATTACCTCGGTAGCACCCTCTACCAGTCGCTCCTGGTCGGTATCCTCGATGCGCAGGATGAATTTGCCGCCCTCGTGCCGCGCAATGAGCCAGGTGTACAGTGCGGTGCGCAGGTTGCCGATATGCATATAGCCGGTGGGGGAGGGGGCAAAACGAGTACGCGCCTGCCCGTGGGGAATGCGGGCCTCCATATCATCAAACCATTTTTTATCCATAGTGATTCCTCCTAAAAACAAGACGCAAAAGAACGGCGGAAACAAGCTGATGTTCTACGGTTTGCGCTTGGTAGGGCGGGGACTTGTCCACGCCGCGTATCCATTTTATCCGCACGGGTAAAACTTGTCAAGCGCAGGGACTTGTGATATGATACATCAATATGGAAAAATACGCTTGTAGGGACATGACTTGTCATGTTTATGCTAATATTTGAGGTGTTTTAAAATGGAAGAAAAGGCAAAAAAAACGATGCTCTCAGGCATTAAACCCAGCGGAGATTTGACCCTTGGCTCTTATCTCGGGGCAATCCGCAACTGGGGCGCCCGTGCCGAGGAGTTTGACTGCTACTATTTTATGGCTGACCTCCACGCCATCACTGTCCGCCAGGACCCTGCCGATTTGCGTCGCCGCACCCTGGAGCAGCTTGCCCAGTATGTGGCCTGCGGACTTGACCCGGAGAAAAATACTCTTTTTGTCCAGAGCCATGTCCACCAGCATGCCGAGCTGGGCTGGGTGCTCAATTGCTACGCCATGTTTGGCGAGCTCTCCCGTATGACCCAGTTTAAAGATAAATCAGCCAAGAACGCCGAGAATATCAATGGCGGTCTGTTTACCTACCCCAGCCTGATGGCTGCCGACATTCTTCTCTATCAGCCTGATTTTGTGCCGGTGGGTGAGGATCAGAAGCAGCATGTGGAGCTTACCCGTAATATTGTTCAGCGCTTTAACGGTGTGTACGGCGACGTGTTTAAGGTGCCGGAGGCCTTTGTGCCTAAGGTGGGCGCGCGGATCATGAGTCTTACCGACCCCAAGTCTAAGATGTCCAAGTCGGATAACGGCGATACCGGGCGGGTGCTCCTTATGGACACCCCGGAGCAGATTATGAAGGCCTTTAAGCGGGCAGTTACCGACAGCGACACCGAGCGCTGTGTCCGTTACGCCCCGGAGGAAAAGCCGGGTGTGGCCAATCTTATGAGCATTTACTCGGCTGTCACCGGCAAGAGCTTTGAGGAAATAGAGACCGAGTTTGAGGGCAAGGGCTACGGCGCGTTTAAGCCCGCTGTGGGCGAGGCCGTGGTTAGAATGCTCCGTCCCATCCAGGAGGAGACTAAGCGCATTCTGGCAGACAAGTCGTACTTGGAGAGCGTATACCGTGCAGGTGCGGAAAAGGCGGGATACGCAGCGGAAAAGACCCTGCGCAAGGTATATAAAAAGGTTGGTTTTCTGGCCCGGTAATGATACTGTCATACAGAGGAGCTAAACAGGCATGAATATGGAACTCCAGCAAATTGGCGTGGTGGCCGCCGCCCTGGCGGTAGCCCTTGTGGTCGCCTTTATCTCCACTCCGGTAGTCAAGAACATCGCCCACCGGGTAGGTGCGGTGGATGTGCCCAAGGATAACCGCCGTATGCATAATCATCCCATCCCACGCATGGGCGGTCTTGCAATTTTCTTTGGCTTTATTTTAAGCACTCTGGTCTTTGTCAAGATGAACGACCAGCTGCGAGGGATGCTCCTGGGAGCGGTCATTATCGTAGTGCTGGGCATTTTTGACGATATTTATTCGTTAAAGGCCTCCTTTAAATTTGTGGTACAAATTGTTGCGGCTCTCATTGCCGCCTTGTCGGGCAACCTAATCTCCGCCCTCTCCAATCCCAATATTTTTTCCCAAAACCCAACATGGGAGCTGGGGTGGCTAGCCTGGCCGGTCACCATCATTTGGATTGTAGCCATTACCAACGCGGTCAATCTGATTGACGGGTTGGACGGTCTGGCCTGCGGGGTTTCCACCATCAGCTCCATGACCATGCTGGTCATTGCCCTGGTGGTGTCCGATGCGTCGGTCGCACTTCTGATGGCAGCGTTGGCGGGCGGGTGTATCGGTTTTCTGCCCTATAACCTCAACCCCGCCAAGATATTTATGGGAGACACCGGCTCCACCTTCCTGGGCTTTATTTTAGCGGTGGTGTCCATTCAGGGGCTCTTTAAGTTTTACGCCATTATTTCTTTCGCGGTGCCGTTCCTAATGCTGGGTCTGCCCATTTTTGACACGGCCTTTGCGTTTATCCGCCGTATTGCCCACGGGCAGAGCCCCATGCACGCCGACCGCAGCCACGTCCATCACCGTTTGATTGATATGGGCTTTTCCCAGAAGCAGGCGGTGGCGGTGCTCTATGTGATCAGTGCCATCCTGGGTCTGTCCGCTGTGGTGCTGG
The DNA here is from genome assembly GCA_964504285.1 of uncultured Pseudoflavonifractor sp. GTDB lineage: Bacteria > Bacillota > Clostridia > Oscillospirales > Oscillospiraceae > Pseudoflavonifractor. The sequence goes on along the minus strand of CAZDDZ010000043.1, from coordinate 14,247 downwards.
CAACCACCAATGCCCTGAAGGCTATGCTGGTGCTGCTGGCTCTTTGTGCTGCCGGTGCTGTGGCCGGGCGCATTTTTATTCATAATAATGAAAAGAAGAACGGCAATAGCCACGGAGAGGAGAATGAAGAATGAAGCCTGTCCGTGTTATGACCATCTTTGGCACTAGGCCGGAGGCCATTAAAATGGCTCCCCTGGTTAAGGAGCTAGAGCGCCGACCCGAAATCGAGAGCCTGTGCTGCGTGACGGCTCAGCACCGGCAAATGCTGGACTCGGTACTGGATATCTTCAACATTAAACCTGACTACGACCTGGATATTATGGAACCCCGCCAGACCCTTTCCACCATTACCACCAAATGCTTGCTTGGATTGGAGAAGGTTTTTGAAGAGGCGAAACCTGATCTGGTACTGGTGCATGGCGACACTTCTACCACCTTTGCCGGTGCGCTGGCTGCTTTCTACCATCAAATCATGGTGGGGCATGTGGAGGCCGGTCTTCGTACCTGGGACAAGTACTCTCCATACCCGGAGGAGATGAACCGCAAGCTGGTGGGTAGTATTGCAGAGCTTCACTTTTGCCCCACGGAGGCAAACCGCCAAAACCTTTTGCGGGAGGACATTAAAAACGGAGTCTTTATTACAGGCAATACCGTAATAGATGCTTTGAATACAACCGTTGTAAAGGGATATACCTTTGCAACGGAGCTTCTCAATCAGCTGGACTATGAGGGGCGAAAAATCATTTTGGTGACCTGTCACCGGCGGGAAAACTATGGTCAGCCTATGACCAATATTATGACCGCCCTTCGCAGGGTTGCTGATGCCTTCCCCGAGGTGGAGCTAGTTTATCCCGTCCACCTTTCACCTGTGGTGCGGGAGAACGCCCAGCGCTATCTGGGGGGACATGAGCGCATTCACCTGATTGATCCCCTTACCGCCGACGAGATGCACAACCTGGTGGCCAGGTGCTATCTGGTCATGACCGATTCAGGCGGACTTCAGGAGGAGGCCCCCGCCATGGGGCGCCCGGTGCTCGTCCTCCGGCGCGAAACAGAACGGCCTGAGGCCGTGGCGGCAGGCACGGTCAAAATTGCCGGTACCGAGGAGGAAGATATTTTCTCGATGGCCTCCCAGTTGATTTCCGATTCGGATGCATATGGGGCCATGGCCCACGCTGTGAACCCCTATGGAGACGGCAGGGCATGTGTGCGTATTGCGGACGCGATTTTGTGGAAGTTTGGTCATCGTGACCAGCCGCCAGCTGAGTTTTAAGGCAGCACCGCATAATTCGGCAAGGACGATTTGCAAGAAAAATCCGTGTCAGAAAAAGGCGTAAATTTGCCGGAATCCTGACGGATTTCAAGAATTTACAACAAATTTATGACGCAAATTTTTTGCAAAGCGCCGCGGACGCAATTGTGCGGAGTTGCCTTAGCGGAAAAAGGGAGAGGGGGCGAAGATGTGGAGAGTAAGAACCGCATTGTATTTGTGGTGCTGATTGCCGCAGTTATTGTGGTGGCGGTATTCTCCAGCTTTGGATTAAATTTCTTTGCCGCCGATACACCTAAGATTTCCATGCCGCAAATTACGGAGAATGTCGGGACTGATCCCAACCCCGGCGGCACAGCCGAGAGCGACAGCTATACCCGGGTGGAGGTTACGCCTGCCACGGTGCAGGCAGTTATTCGCACTATGGTGCCGCTCCAGCCTGAGAGCTACCACCGTACCATTATGGTGGAGACAGCGCTGGGGGATGGTAATATGGGTACCACCATAAATCAGGTGTGGGTAGACTTTGGCTGGACGCTGGTAAAGTCGGTTTGGCCCAGCGGCGTGACCGAAAATACCATTGTGGGAGAGGGAAAGGTGTACCGCTGGTTTGACGGCGACTGGTCCTATAAGACCTGGGACGGCGGGGCACGAGACACAAATATGGCCCAGCGCATCCCCACCTACGAGGATGTGCTGGACCTGGATGAGAAATTAATTACAGCTACCGGCTATGAGGAAAAGGACGGCCTTGCCTGTGTCTACGTTGAAGTAGCGGAGAACGAGCTGGGCAACCGGGAGCGGTATTGGGTCTCCGTAGAGACCGGACTATTGGTAGCCGCAGAGACCAAAAAGGGCGAGGAGACAGTCCTGTATATGTACTCCAGCGTGGTGGAGCGGCCTGTTCAGCAGGGAACGGGCTTCGTTTTGCCGGATGGAACTGTACTCCATACCGGCGGCGGCTAATCAAGTCCCAACAACAGCAGGAGACCCAGTGTAATAATCAGCTCCATGTCGTCCCCTTCCAGGAATAAAAAGAGGAGAATTAAAAGCAGCAAGACATCTCCGGTGTCTAAATCCTCCAGCTTTAGCGCCTTTAAAACGGAGGAGAGTCCTTTTTTCTCCCCCTTGGGTGCATCTTCCCGCTCGGCGGTCGGCGGGATAGAACGGGCGGCAGGGGCAGCATCGTCCTCGGTAATGCGGGTATAAGACGTTCCGCTTGGTATGTATCGGTTATACATCGCCATTGGCATCCCCTCCCTTAAAGAGCTGGAAAGCCACCCGAACTACTCGGGAGAGCTTGGCGATTTGTACCGCCTTGTCGACCTTGGCGTAGCGCGCCTCCTTTAGGAAGGGCTTGAGGGAGGATAGGAGCGCCACCTTTCGGTTATCGGTTGCGCTGTACTCGGAGAAAAGACGCATGGCGGTCTGCAGCAGGCGGGGATCAAGATCGCCTAGTGCGGAGAGGGGATTAAAAAAATCCTCGGGTTCATCACTACCGCTCTCCACGGGCTGATATTCCACGTCTACCGGCTCTCCCGCAGGCGGTGGGGCGCTCTCGCCTGTCCCGGCGGTAAGCGCCTTGGCAATGTTCATAATTTGCCCCATGGCCTCGGGATTACCGAGAATGGCATTTAGTTTTTCTTCCAGATCAGCCATGGCGCACCTCCTGTTTTCTGTGTGACCTTGCTTTAGAACCTGCATTCATAGGCTCACGTAACCGCCTTTTCGGGCGAAATCGCCCCATTCCATCGGCGGAAAGCCTTGTAATACGTCAGTATGACGGCGACTTTTCGCCTTGCCTGAGACAATTTCACCTCAAAAATTCGGCCACGGTGGCCCATGAATACAGGTTCTTACTTCTTGGGCACGGATTTTTGAATGCGCTCTACCACAGCAGCGCCTTCTTTGCTGCCCATGACCTGCTGCATCAGACCCATTAGGGCGCTGGCATCACCCTTCATGGCGGCGTCAGCGGCGTTTTTCAGCCCGCCGCCCGCGCTTTGGTTAAGCATTTCCATGAGCTTTTTTGTGTCGGGAGAGTTCATAAGCCCGGCCACAGCCTCTTTGTTCTTCAGCAGGGAGGCAGCCTCGGGAGAAGCCATTACGTCAACGGGCTTGGATTTTTGTTCCGGCATGATATTTCCCTCCAATTCAGTGTATGACAGAACCTTCACTCTCATTATATGGTAAAAAGAAAATTAGGTGCGCATATGAAAATCTTAGTTTTTTCCGATTCTCACGGAGATACCCTTAATATGAAGCTGGCTGTGGAGCAAGAGCGCCCTGACCGCATCTTTCATCTAGGCGATGTAGTTCGAGACGCACAAAATCTGGGCGCAATTTTTCCTGATATTCCACTGGAGCACGTCTGCGGCAACTGCGACTTTGCAATTGGGGCGCCCAATCAGCTCATTGCCGACGCCAAGGGGCGGCGAATGCTCCTTACCCACGGGCATCTTTATCAGGTGAAGCTGGGGATTGGCAGTGCTGTGCAGGCGGCGCGAAAAGCAGGGGTGGATGTGCTGGCCTTCGGCCACACGCACGAGGCCCTTTGTACATTACACGACGGCCTTTGGATTTTAAATCCCGGCAGTATTCGAGGTGGATTTAAACCCAGCTACGGCGTAATTTTGCTGGAAAACGATGCGATTACATGCCATATTATGGAGCTTGAGTAAGGAAGGTGCGCAAAATGCTTTTAGCCATTGATGTAGGTAATACCAATATGGTATTTGGTATTTTCGAGGGAGAAACGCTGAAAGGCAGCTTCCGCCTTAAAACTGATGCGGGCCGTACTTCGGATGAAATAGGTCTGCTGGTTTGCAGCTATTTTCAAAAATTTGGGCTGGACGGAAGTTTAGTGGAGAATATTATTCTCGCTTCCGTGGTGCCCAATATCATGTATACGCTGACCAGCGCCATTGTAAAATATTTTGGGAAAAAGCCTCTGATCATTGATGGCGGAGTAGAGCCGGGGCTACCGTACGGCGTACAGAGTGATGAGCGCCTGGGGGCAGACCGTTCGGTAGTCTGTGTAGCTGCCATCGCCAAGTACGGTGCACCACTCATTGTGCTGGATTTTGGTACTGCCACCACCTTGGACGCGGTGAACAGGGAAGGGGCCTATCTGGGCGGCTGTATTACCGCCGGAGTACGCATTTCCACCGAGGCCCTGTTTCAGAAAACCGCCCGCCTGCCGAATGTAGAACTTACCATGCCGGACACAGTGCTGGGCATCACCACGGTGGGACAGATACAGGCGGGTGCGGTTATGGGGTATATCGGCTCCATCGAGTACCTCATTCGCCGCGCTAAGGCAGAAATGGGCTACCCGGCGGAGGAAATCAAGGTCATTGCTACCGGCGGTCTGGCCCGTATGGTAGCCGAGAATACAGCCTTGATTAACACCCTGGACAATCAACTTGTCCTGGATGGTCTGCGGATTATTTACGAGAGAACCTGTAAAAAGTGAATGCAAAAGCACATTGCAAAATGTGCCTATAAAATGATGCGGCGGAGCTTCCTAAAAGAGGAGTGCTCAGCCGCATTGCTTTTTAAGCTAAACAAAGGAAATAATAATTTTGAAAAGATCTAAAGAACGCTATTGACAATCACTTGACCATATGATATATTTTAAACAAGAAAAGGAGGTGAATCTATGAGGAAGGTATTACCGGGTACCACGATAGAAGTGGATTTGAGAAGGCCGGACGCTGCGGACGCAGTGCTTTCCCCGCTTTTTCTCACGGGAGGGCTCATGCTTTCCCAGGTTTCTCAGCTGACGGGGCTAGAGCCCTATGTCATTCAAAATTGGGTTAAGCGCGGGTATCTCTCGCCGCCCCAACGAAAAAAATACAGCCGCAGGCAGTTCTGCCGTATTCTTGTCATAAACATGTTAAAGGACGCCCTCCAGCTGGAGAAAATCTGTAAGCTCATTTCCTACTTTAACGGCAGCCTGTCGGATGAATCGGATGACCTTATTGACGACGCCTACCTCTACGGTTCTCTCTGCCGCCTGATTGGGCGGCTGGAGGACACTCCTCTGCCAAGCGAGGGGGAGCTGGAGGTGTGGTGCACCGAGGTTCTCTCCGACTATGGTGAGCCACGCCCGGGCGCCCGGGCGCAGGTGAGCCGAGGTATGCGGGTCATTCTCACCGCATATCTGGCGGCTCGGCTTAAGCAGGAGGCAGAGTGTCTCCTAGGAGAGCTGGAACTGCCGGCTGTTTCAGATATAGTTCCATAATCAGATAGAAAGGAAGGTGAAGCGCTATGTTGGCATGGTTAGACACCCTGACCCTGTTGGAACGCATCATGTTTTATACCGCGATTCCCGCTACGTTGCTGCTGCTTATTCAAACTGTGCTCCTATTTGTAGGCATGGGTGACGGGCACGACGCAGACGCCGACAGCCCCGAGGGGGCCGATCTTTTAGATGCCGGACATGAAATTTCCCTTGATCTGGATGGGGACGGCGTGTCTGACTGCAACTGCTGCGAACTCCACGAGCTCCACTTACATGACGGCGAGACCCACCATGGAGATGGTCCGGCAGGAGGGCTGCATGTCCTCACTCTTCGGGGTGTGATAGCATTTCTAACTCTCTTTGGCTGGAGCGGACTGCTCTTTTTACAAGTTGGGCTTCACTGGCTGCTGTCTCTGTTCCTGGGTGTTCAAATCGGCGTTATCGGAATGGTAGCGGTTGCCTTCATTCTCCGGGAGGCGATGCATCTCCAATCCGATGGTACCCTCAATATCCGCAATGCCCTGGGAAAGCATGGTACCGTATACCTGACCGTACCCCCGAACCGTGCCGGCGTAGGTAAGGTCAATGTGGTGGTACAGGAGCAGATGCGGGAATTTGAGGCCTTGACCGACGGAGATGAATCGATTCCCACCGGAAGCGACATTATAGTCACCGGCATCACCGGGGGTGACACCCTGGTGGTTTTAAAGAAATAAAAAGCATGTGAAAAAAGAAAGTGAGGAATATTATGCCTAAGCTTCTGCCCTTAATCCTGATTTGCGTTGCAGTCGTAATCCTGTTCTCCCTAATCCTGTTTTTGCTCAAGCGCTACAAGAAGTGCCCCTCTGACAAAGTTATGGTTATCTACGGTAAGGTGGGCAACAACGGAGACGGCTCTACCAAGTCGGCCCGCTGTATTCACGGTGGTGCGTCCTTTATTTGGCCCGTTATCCAGGCCTATGAGTTCCTTGACCTGACTCCCATGTCCATTTCGGTGGACTTGGAGAACGCCCTCTCCCGCCAGAATATTCGCATTAACGTGCCCTCCCGTTTTACTGTCGGTATCTCCACTGAGCCCGGTATCATGCAGAACGCCGCCGAGCGGCTTTTAGGTCTGCGTCTCCAGGAAATTCAAGAGCTTGCCAAGGACATTATCTTTGGTCAGCTCCGTCTGGTCATTGCCACCATGGACATTGAGGAAATCAACACCGACCGTGATAAATTCCTGGAGGCCGTCTCCCGCAATGTGGAGGGTGAACTGAAAAAAATCGGTCTTCGCCTGATTAACGTGAACGTCACCGATATTTCCGACGAGTCGGGCTACATTGATGCACTGGGTAAAGAAGCCGCCGCCAAGGCCATTAACGATGCAAAGAAGAATGTGGCCGAGAAGGACCGCGACGGCTCCATCGGTCAGGCCAACGCCCATCGTGACCAGCGTATTCAGGTAGCGCAGGCCGACTCTGCTGCCATCCAGGGCGAGAACAGCTCTCAAGTAGAAATTGCCATGTCCAACGCCCAGCGCCGCGAGAAGGAAGCCGAAGCTACCCGCCTGGCTACTGCCGCCGAGAAAATTGCCACTGCTCAAGCATTGGAGGAGGCATATGCCGCCGAGCAAAAGGCTGAGGCCGCCCGTTACGCACGTGAGAAGGCCACTCAGGAAGCCGACGTTATTGTTAAGACTGAGATTGACAAGCGCCGCAAGGAGTTGGAGGCTGAAGCCGAAGCCGAGCAAATCCGTCGTCGCGCCAAGGGCGAGGCCGATGCTATCCTAGCTAAAATGCAGGCCGAGGCTCAGGGCGCTCAGGAAATCCTTCTCAAGCAGGCCGAAGGTCTCAAGCAGGTAGTCGCCGCCGCCGGCGGTCAGGCAGACGAGGCTGTGCGCCTGATGCTGGCCGACAAGATGGAGGAGCTTATGCGCATCCAGGTGGACGCCATCAAGAACGTGAAGATCGACAAGGTCACCGTTTGGGACGGCGGACAGGGTGCGGACGGCAAGACCGCCACCGCGGGCTTTGTCTCCGGCATGATGAAAAGCATTCCTCCCATGAGTGAAATGTTTGATATGGCCGGTATGAGCCTGCCCAACTACCTAGGCAAAAAGAAGGAAGAGACCACCGAGATCCCCCTTCCTGCTTCCGAAGCGGCCAAAGTAGCTGACAAAAAATAAGATAAAAGGAAACCGCCGGTCATATAACCGGCGGTTTCTGTTTTATTTCCTCATGACCCGTTCTGCCAAATATCCTTCCCGTACACCGCAGGTACTCAGAATAAGCTGCTCAGCTCCACAATGGTCTAGAATTGCAGTCAAAAGTACCAATCCCGGCAGCAAGGTGTGCACTCGATCCGGAGCATTGCGCAGGATTAACCGCAGGGCGGCCTTATCTCCTTTGGCCAGCATGGTGTAAAGAGAATATACGTTATGAGCAGACACAGTTCTATTTTCTAAATCGGCTTCGCAAAGAGCGTTGCAAAGCCGTACCACTGCCCGGGCAGTTCCACCCACCGCCACCAATGTTTTCGCTCGGGCGGGGACGACCTCCGTGAGCATAGATGCAACGTGTTTGCGCATGGATTCCAGCTCCGCAGGGGAGGGGAGAAGCTCGTCCACAAAGCGGGTGAACAGGGAAACCACACCCACGGGCAGGCTTGCCTCAGAGCTTATTGTGCCATTACAATAGGCAACCAGCTCGGAGGAGCCGCCCCCGATGTCGGTGAGCAGGCCCAGGGCTGGTGCGCCACCAAGCAGTGCCCCGCGAAAGGAAAGCTTGGCCTCCTCCTGTCCCGAAAGGAGGACTACCGCCAGCCCGGTGCGTTCCTGAATTGCGGCCAGAGCTTGGGCGCTGTTCGATATGTTCCGCAGGGAGGCAGTGGCAAAGACGTGTATGTCCTCTATTTCCAAATTGTGAAGCAACGAGCAAAAATGGGCAAGGGTGCGGCAGGCCGCCGCAATACCGCTGTTTGAGAGAATGCCGCCCTCTACATAGTTTGCCAGACCCACTGTTTCCCATTGCTGAAAGAGAGAGCGGAAGGTTTTCTCCTCCCAGTCATAAACCGATAGCTGTATGGTGTTAGAGCCAATATCTACAACGCCGCACTTCATAAAATTATCATTCCTTTCTGCCGCACAGGCAGGTATAAAACAGCTGAAGCATACATGTAAAGCACCGACTTCTTATGTGCCGTGCGCTATGCTTTATTTTACCTGTTTTTCAGCCGACGCGCAATCTGTTTTGTCCTGATTGGGCGATGGACGGGTAATAGCCAGCAGAGCAAGACTGTCACCCAGAACGGTAAAGAAGGCGGCCATAAGAGCCAACTCCTCCTCCGTACGCCCCTGAGCCAGCTGGATAGAGACCAGGGTTGCCGCTATAAGTATCCATTCGCCGGAGGGAATAGAGATTTCTCCCATTAAAATCACCGCCCTTCACTTACCAGTTTACGCAAAACCGCCGGACTGGTGCGGCAGTCCGGCGGTTTTCAATAAAGCTATAAATCATTTTGATTGGTCAGGGATCGAACAAAGGACTGCATTTCACTCTTAGAATGAATGGCGTGGGTTTGGTCAATAACCGCCCGCTGTTCATCGGGTGAGAGAGAAGAAAAATAAGCCATGGAGTCCACATCCTGAACCAGTGCCATACCGAGCCCCATGGGCAAGTCGGCGATGGGATTGAGTGAATTCATAAAGGCAACTCCTTTCTA
>CAZDDZ010000043.1:0-5016 GCA_964504285.1 uncultured Pseudoflavonifractor sp. | reverse complement strand
AGGTTTGTACATAGTATATCCGAAAAACTGGAGCAAAATACGACTAATTAAATGAAAATATATGAATATAACCCAAGTTTTTCTTGCTCTTTTAAATTGTTCGCCGTATAATAAAAAAGTATATATAGTGTTCTATTCTGACGATAGAAAGGGATGCGTTATGGCTGGCAGTAAAGATAATATGAAGCAGGCAATGCGAGAGCTTCTGAATATGGTGGGTATTGGGCCTGAAGCCGATAAGGATGAAAATCAAGAGCTTGTCGGCATGGAAGCCATGGAAACAACAGCGTTCGAGCCGGAGTATACAGAGGTAGTCGAAGTGCAAGAACCGGTATTTGAAAGCGTGAGCGTAACAGAAGTACAGGAACAAGAGGTGGCACAGCCCGTGGAAACAAAACGTTTTGGCAGAACCAACCGATATCAGCAAGAGGAGAGCCGCCTTTTTGAGGAGGAACTTATGACCAATACAGCACCTGTTGCTTCCGTAAATTCCGACATTACGGTTATCTCGGCAGAAACTTCTATTTTTGGCGGTATTCAATCCAAGGGAGTCGTGGAGATCCACGGTAAGCTAAAGGGCAACTTGGAGGCTGCCGGAAACGTGCGCATCACGGGCAAGGTGCTGGGCGATGTGAAGGGAGATAATGTGGTGCTCTCCGGCTGTGCCGTGCAGGGCAGTATTACCGCTACCTCCAGTCTCCGCATTGACGAGGGAACCGTAGTGGTAGGCGATATTATTACTGCCGATCTAATTGTAGACGGTAAGGTTAAGGGTAATCTCCTGGTAGAACACTCCGCCTCCTTCCAAAAGAGCGCGGTTCTACTGGGTAATGTGACGGCTGCCCTGGTTTCCATGAACGAGGGAGCCAGAATCCAGGGTACTGTCTGTGTCTCTACGACGGAAGATACCAGCACCCTTTTTGGAGACAAGCTGGATATTTAAGAAACGCCTGAATAAATTCTGTTTCTTATATTTCTGGGTAAAATTTACTTGTAAATGCCAGCGACGAATTTTACTTAATTAAAAGATATGGGCTGTTGCAATGCAACAGCCCATATCTTTTGACGCATTGCAAAGTCATTTTTTGAGGCGTTGGAAAAAATTTCCCAAGTTGCACCGGGCTTGGATGACACGAGAGCGTATCTGAAAAGCATCAAAACGCCTCTGTGCATTTTGCTACTTTTCAGATACATTCTAGTCAGGCTAACAAAGCAAAAAGCACCGTTTCTCATAGAGAAACGGTGCTTTTATTGTAAAAGCTTAGCCCAGCTTGCTCTTGGCGATCTCGGTGAGCTGAGTAAATGCGGCCTTGTCGCTGATGGCCATCTCGGAGAGCATCTTGCGGTTGATGGCAATGTTAGCCTTCTTCAGGCCGTTCATAAAGGTGGAGTAGTTCATGCCGTTCATCTTGCAGCCAGCGTTGATGCGGGCGATCCAGAGCTGACGGAAGTCGCGCTTCTTCAGGCGGCGGCCGGTGTAAGCGTACTTCAGGCTCTTCATGACCTGCTCGTTCGCCATCTTAAAGTGCTTGCTCTTAGCGCCCCAGTAGCCCTTAGCAAGCTTGAGGATTTTATTTCTTCTCTTGCGCGTCATCATCGCGCCTTTGACTCTAGCCATTGTAGATTAGCCTCCTATATATGTGAGTAAAGAAAATATCTTATTTGTAGGGGAGCATGCGCTTAATCGCGGCAACATTGGTGGCGTCCGCGTAAGCGGTGCCGCGGAGGCTTCTCTTAAGCTTGGTGGTTTTGCCGTGGCCGTTGAGCAGATGACGGCGCTTGGTGGAGGAGCGCTTGACCTTACCGCTCTTGGTGAAGCTGAAACGCTTCTTAGCGCCGCTGTGAGATTTAAGCTTAGGCATTGTTGTGATCTCCTTTACTGTTTCATTCCGCTGCGGGAGGCGCGGATTTTTTTGGCTCTTTGCCGTCTTTACTGATTTTAGAGGACAGGAAGATGGACATGTGCCGTCCGTCCAGCTTGGGGTCCTTGTCCAGCGTGGCTACCTCGGAACACTGCTCGGCAAACTTGAGAAGCAGACCCCTGCCGATATCGGTGTGGGCCATTTCACGCCCGCGGAAGCGAACCGTGGCCTTGACCCGGTCACCCTCGCCCAGGAACTTCTGCGCGTTGCGGAGCTTGACGTTAAAGTCATTCACGTCGATGCCCGGAGACATGCGCACCTCTTTGATTTCAACCACATGCTGGTTCTTCCGCGCCTCTTTTTCCCGCTTTTGCTGCTCGAACTTAAACTTGCCGTAGTCCATGAGCTTGCAAACGGGGGGGACTGCGGTAGGGGAGATTTTTACCAGATCAAGGCCCTGATTGATGGCCATTTCCAGTGCGTCCTTAGCGGACATGATGCCAAGCTGTTCACCGTCGTCAGAGACAAGACGAACTTCCTTGTCACGAATCTCCTCGTTGAGCTGATGACCCTTGTTGCTGATACGAAAGCACCTCCAATTCCTTCTTGAGCGCATAAAAAATGCGACTACCGAAACGGTACCCGCAATCACACACAAAGACGCGCCTATGCAAGGCGAACTTTGTTCCATGTTGACCCCTTCGCCATTGGGCGGGAGGTGAGGACGGGGGTACCGTTCCTACTTTATTGTGCTTAAGCAGTATATCAGATTGGATCATCCCTGTCAAGCACGATTTTTGTATTGAGGGATACAGGCAGGACGGCACTAAGGTGGCATCCATGCAAAAGATCTGCAAAGCGTTTTATTAGAGCGTATCTGAAAAGTATCAAAACGCCCATAAACTTGTCTTTTTCCGTCAAGGCCGCGCCAATTTTCCTTGCCATACATTAAATAGTGTTGACGCGAGCACTCGACCGCCATCTCAACTCATGTCAACACTAGCTAGTATGGCTACAAAAAATCAGCTTGTAGAAAAATATTTTTGGGGCACTACACGATCTTTGTACAACTTGTGTAAAATTCTCTTTCTTTTTGTGGATGAATATGGCATAATGGTGGCAGTGTAAGGAGGAGTACCATGAAATATTTGATAAAGCGTACTGCCGCTGTGTTCCTGTCCATCCTTTTGCTGGCGGGTACTGTGGCACCCGCGCTGGCCACGCCGCCTTATTCGGGCTCCGGGATACCACTGACCATTCTGTTCACCCATGATATGCATGATCATTTTCTGCCTGCTCCCGCTGAGGGGGGCGGGGAATATGGCGGCTTTACCCGCCTCGCTACTCTTTTGAAGCAGGAACGGGCCAAGGCCCAGCGCTCCATTACCGTGGACGGTGGAGACTTCTCCATGGGCACTCTGTTCCAGACGGTTTATTCCACCGACGCGCCCGAGCTACGGGCCATGGGGGCCATGGGTTACGACGTAACCACCCTGGGCAACCACGAGTTTGACTACCGGCAGGAAGGCTTGACGGGGATGCTCAATGCCGCCGTTAAGAGCGGCGAGGTTTTGCCCCAAGTTGTTCAGGCGAATTATACCACTCCCAAGGACCCTCTGGCGGGGGCGGCACTGACAAAGGCCATGGAGAGCTACGGAGTAAAACCCTACACCGTGCTGGAGCGGGACGGTATGAAAATCGCTGTCTTTGGCGTCCTGGGCGTAGACGCCGATGAGTGCGCTCCCATGTCGGGTATGGAGTTTGAGCCCATGGCTGACGCGGCAAAGCGTGTGGTGGCCGAAATTAAGGAGAAGGAAAAGCCTGACCTCATTGTGTGCCTTTCCCATGGCGGCACCAGCAAGGATCCCAAGAAGTCCGAGGACGAGCAGCTTGCCAAAGCGGTATCCGGCATCGATGTAATTATTTCGGGACATACCCACTCCACATTGCCGGAGCCGAAGGTAGTAGGGGAGACCATCATTGTCTCGGCCGGGGAGTACACCACTAATCTGGGCGTACTGACCGTGGAGAGAAATGCCGAAACCGGCAAGGTGACGGTTTCGGACTATCAGCTTCTTCCTATCAACGAAGCAGTGGCCCAGGACTCGGATATAGTTGCACTGTCCAATGAATTTAAGGGCCGTGTGGAGCAGGGATATCTGGCCGATTACGGCATGACATTTGATCAGGTTTTGGCCTATTCTCCCTTTGACTTTACCCCTATTAGCCGCTTTGCTGCCGTTCAGGAGGAGGACCCACTGGGCAGTATGATTGCCGACTCTTACATCTATGCCGTCCGCCAGGCCGAGGGGAGCGACTATATCCCCGTGGATTTTGCGGTGGTAGCCTCCGGCGTGATTCGCGGCTCCTTTGCCAAAGGGAATATTACCCTGTCCGATGCCTTTAACGTTTCATCCCTGGGCTCCGGAGGGGACGGCACACCGGGCTATCCTCTCATCTCTGTATGGCTTACAGGCAAGGAGCTTAAGGATGCCTTTGAGGTGGATGCCTCGGTTACACCAATTATGAGCGCCGCTCAGCTTTACGGCTCCGGCATGGAGTGGAGCTTTAATAAAAATCGCATGATTTTTAATAAAGTGACCGAGAGTCATCAGGTTTTGCCTGACGGCACGGTGAAGGAGCTGGAGGACGGCAAGCTGTACCGCTGTGTCACTGGTTTGTATTCCGGGCAGATGCTGGGGGCGGTCAACGCAAAGAGTTTTGGCATTCTTACTGTCACCCCAAAGGATGCCGGCGGCAACCCGGTGACTAATTTTGAAAATCAGATTATCTATAATAAAAACGGCTCCGAGGTTAAGGAATGGTACGCATTGGCCTCTTATCTGACCTCGTTCCCGTCGGAGGGTGGCGTGTCCCAGATACCCGCCACCTATGCCGGCGCTGAGGGGAGAAAGGAAATTGTTAGCAGCTGGAACCCTGTGGAACTGCTGAAAAATCCCAATCGAATTACCCTGGCTGCGCTGGGTATTGTGCTGGTACTAGTTGCTTTAATTATCTTTATCGTCTATCGTGTACTAACCCGTAAGCGCCGAAAAGTGCGCAAGAGTGGGCTAAAGAACTATAAAAAATATCGTGGATAAATCAAGGCGTCTGTTGGCAAGTTCCCACACAACCCATGATTTAAGTTTTCTAT